>NZ_DBNGPQ010000014.1:0-39004 GCF_057122925.1 Umezawaea sp.
ACCAGCACGACCGGCTGGTTCGCGGGCACGACCAGCCTCACGTGGCCGAGCACGGCGGTGGCCTCCACGACCAGGTCGCTCTTCTGAGGTGCGTCGAAGGTGATCAGGTTGGCCCGCACCTGGCCGACGATCGCCCGTGGGCGGAGCACACCCGCCGGTGCCCGGTCCAGGTCTACCCGGCCGGAGGTGAAGACGCGCGTCCAGGACGGGCCGGGGCCGATCAGGAGCAGCAGGGTGGTCCCGGCCAGCGTGACGACGATCGGGACGACCACCTCCAGCGTCGTCAGGGCGTCCTGGCGGACCGCCAGGGCGATCCCGCCGACCAGCGCGATCAGTCCCGGTGCCAGCAGGAACTCCGACGGGACCAGTGCTCGGACCACGTTCAGCACGGCCAGGCCGAGGAGCAGGAAGGGCCACCAGCGGTCGAGGAACCTCCAGGCCGCGCTCAGCCGGGACGCCGGATCACCGATCAGGAACGCGGCACCGACGACCATGACCACACCCAGCCACGTGCGGGTGCGGAGGTCCCGTGCCGACTCGGCGGAGGACTTCGCGCTCACCGCACGAGGGTATGCCCGACCCGTCCGACAGGGGACTGCCACCTCGACCTCCGATCAGACCCGAACCACGCGCCCCACCCGACAGCCCGGCCCGACAGCCCAGTCCAAGGCCCGGCTCAGGTTCCAGGCCAGCCCGGCTACCCGGCCTCCAGCCCAATCCATCGATCGACGTGAACGGGGGGATGGGGTGGGGTGGGCGTCCACTGTGGAGCGGGGCGGGGTCAGCCGAGCGCGAGCGACACGCCGATGGCGGTCATGACGGCGGCGATCGTGCCGTCCACGAACCGCCACGCGGCCGGGCGGGACAGGACCGGCGCGAGCCTGCGCGCCCCGAGACCCAGGCCGGTGAACCACACGACGCTCGCCGTGGCCGCCCCCAGGCCGAACACCCACCGGTTCGGGTCCGCGTGGGCCACCGCTCCCAGCAGCAGGACCGTGTCCAGGTACACGTGCGGGTTGAGGAACGTCATCGCCAGGCACGCCAGCAGGGTCGCGCGCAGCGTGGCGGGCGGCAGGTCCAGCGGGGTGAGGGCGTTCGGGCGGACCGCGCGGCGGGCCGCGAGCAGGGCGTAGCCGAGGAGGAACGCGGCGCCGCCCCAGCGCACCGCCGTCAGCGCGGCGGGCACGGAGGTCAGCGCGGCGCCGAGACCCGCGATGCCCGCGGCCATCAGCGCCGCGTCGGCGACCACGCAGGTGACCACCACGGGGAGCACGTGCTCGCGGCGCAGGCCTTGGCGCAGCACGAACGCGTTCTGCGCCCCGATGGCGACGATGAGAGCGGAGCAGAAGCCGAAACCGGCGAGAGCGGAACCCATGCCGGTGACGCTAGGAGCGCGGCCCGCCACACTCCAGCTAAAGATCCTTCACCACCGTTAGACTGCCTCATGTCACTCGACCCGGTGCAGCTCGCGACGTTCCAGGCGGTCGTGGAGCACGGCAGCTTCGACGCCGCCGCGCGGGTGCTGCACGTGACGCCGTCCGCGGTGAGCCAGCGCATCAAGGCGTTGGAGCAGGTCGTCGGCCAGGTGCTGGTGCGCCGCACGCGGCCGTGCGAACCGACCGACGCGGGCAGGCCGCTGGTGCGGCTCGGCGGTCAGGTCGCGCTGCTCGAACGGGAGGCGCTCGCCGACGCCCGCGGCGCGCTGGTCGGGCAGGCCCGCACCCGCGTGGCCGTCGTCGTCAACGCGGACTCCCTCGCGGGCTGGTTCCTGCCGGTGCTGGCCGAACTGCCCGACGTGGTGTTCGAACTGCACACCGACGACGAGGGGCACACCGCCGAACTGCTGCGCGCGGGCGCGGTGATGGGCGCGGTCACCTCGGAGCGGATCGCCGTCCAGGGCTGCCGGGTCACGCGGCTGGGCGCGATGCGCTACCTCGCGGTCGCCTCACCCGGCCTCGCCGAGCGGTGGTTCGCCGACCGCGACCCCGCCGAGGCGTTCGCCGTCGCGCCGGTGATCTGCTTCAACCGCAAGGACGTCATCCAGCGGCGGTTCACCCGCTCGATGACCCGCCGCGACGTGGACCCGCCCACGCACTTCGTGCCCGCGGCGGGGAGCTTCACCGAGGCGATCCGGCTCGGTCTCGGCTGGGGCCTGGTGCCCGAGGGCGTCGCCCGGCCGGACCTCGCGGACGGCGTGCTGGTCGATCTCGCCCCCGGCCGCCACCTCGACGTGCCGCTGCACTGGCAGTGCTGGCGGCTGGAGTCGACGGTCCTGTCGGCGCTGACCGCCGCGGTCGGGAAGGCCGCCGCGGGCGCCCTGCGCCGGGCGTGACCCGCGGGGTGCTCCTCGGGGCGTCCCGATCGGGTTCCACGCGCCCGCGCTCCATTGTGGAGTCGGTCGATCACCACGCGTCACCACCGCCACGGTGACCGCCGATCAGCGTCGTCACCAGCGGAAACGAATTCGTGGAATTGCCGGTCCATTTATTTTCGAGGCCTGGTTGAATTGGCTGCCCACTATTTCACGTGGGCCGCTCGGCGGGGGTGAAGGGCTTTCCGTTCGGTGAAACTTTGCTCGCCCGGCGTGCTGGTGCTGTGGTCTCCGGGCGGCGGCACGCCAGTATCGAACCAGTTCAGAGGCCTTCCGCGGTTCTCATAGTGGATCTTCCGCCGTTCGTAAAGATGCTCTTCCGTTGAGTGGAAGGGTGTGTCGAGTCAATTCGGGTTTTCATTCCCCGCTTTGCCCGTATCGCTTTCTGTGCCACCATGTGGACCCGCCGTCACGCCATCGGATGCGGATGACGAATCGAATGGAAGCCTGAGGATCCGTCGGTTTCCCGTCGGTCGTCGCGTCCACGCACATCGGGAGTTCCTGCACATGATCTGTCGAAGCGGCCACCCCGCGCGGACCCTCACCGGGCTCCTGGGCGCCGTCGTGCTGCTCGTCGCCACGTCGGGCTGCGGACTGCTCGGCGGCTCCGGGGCCGCACCGGGCGCGGCGGCGCACGGGGCACCGGAGAAGCCCAAGATCAAGATCGGGCTGCTGCCCATCGTGGACGTCGCGTCGGTGCACATCGCGATCGAGAAGGGCTACTTCCGCGAGGAGGGCATCGAGGTCGAGCCGGTCATCGTCCAGGGCGGCGCCGCGGCGATCCCCGCGCTCATCGCGGGCGACCTCGACGTCACGTTCGGCAACTGGGTGTCGTTCTTCGCCGCCCAGGCCAAGGACGCGGCCAAGAGCGCGGACGGGCTCAAGCTCATCGCGGACGGCTACCAGGCCAAGCCGGGCATGTTCATGATCCTCGGCAAGGCCGACTCGGGCATCAGGTCCCCCAGGGACCTGGAGGGCAGGACGATCGCCCTCAACACCTTCAACAACATCGCGGAACTGACCGCGAAGGCCACGCTGGAGGGCAACGACGTCGACCTGAAGTCGGTGACGTTCAAGGAGATGCCCATGCCCGACATGGAGGCCGCGATCGAGAGCGGCGCGGTCGACGCGGGCTTCATGAGCGAGCCGTTCATCACCAGGGCCCAGCGCAACGCGGGCCAGATCCCGTACCTGGACGCGGCCTCCGGCCCGACCGACGGCATCCCGATCGCCGGGTACGGCACGACGGGCGCGTTCGCCCGGCAGAACCCGAACACCGTCGCCGCGTTCCAGCGCGCCATGCTCAAGGGCCAGCGGGACGCGGCCGACCACGCCACCGTGCAGGCGCTGCTGGTGGACTACGCCAAGGTCGACCGGGACACCGCCACGCTCGTCCACTTCGGCGAGTACCCCACGTCGCTCGACCTCAGCAGGCTCCAGCGGGTCTCGAACCTCATGAGGACCTACGGCCTGCTCCAGAACGACTTCGACGTCAAGCCGATGCTGGTCAGCGGTCCGACCGGTTGAGACGGAGGGGACCGGGCCACTCGGCGGGGTGGCCCGGTCGGTCCGTCCGGCCTCAGGCCTCCGCGAGCGGCAGCGGCAGCACCTTGGCGAGCGTCGGCACGGTGATCGCGGCGACGGCGAGGTGCATGGCGACCAGGGCCAGTGCGTTGAGGAGGGGCACGCCCGTCATCAGGATCCCGAAGTCCGGCACGAGCGAGAGGAGCACCGCGGCGGGCACGAGGTACCGCAGGACGGCGCGCGGGTTGTCGGCGTGGCGGCGGACGAGGAACCAGGCCAGCGCGCCGAGCAGGATGCCGACGACCGTCAGCGACGCGTACTCCTGGAGTTCCAAGCCCATCCGGGTCCCGCCGGGTGGCAGGGCCGAACTCGCGATCGTGGCGATCACGGAGTTGACCGCGACGCTGGCCAGCGCGGCGAGCACGACGCCGCCGACGACGGTGCCCGCGTCGAACGCGGGCCGCAGCGGCCGGGGCGTGGTGTCGGTGGTCTTGGTCATCGGTGATGTCCCTCCGAGGTCAGGGGAACCGGGGTGCGCGCGACCAGTCCACTGTGGATTGCGGTTGGTCGGTTGCCAGGATATGTCGGGATCGCGGGCACCAGAACCGGTCAATTCCGCATGGATCTCATCGACCGGTTCGATAGTTGGCCTGAGCTGCGGTGTTGCCTTGCCACCCCCGGTGGGGCGGAGGACAATCGCGGCGGTGGCCACGGACTGGGGCAGGCTGGACCTGAACCTGCTGATCCCGCTGAACGCTCTGCTGCTGGAGCGCAACGTGACGAAGGCGGCGGACCGGCTCGTGATGGGCCAGCCCGCCATGAGCGCGGTCCTGGCCAAGCTGCGGCGCCACTTCAACGACCCGCTGCTCGTCCGCGACGGTCGCGCGATGGTGCTCACGCCGTTCGCGGAGTCGCTGCTCCAGCCGGTGCAGACCGCGCTGGTCGCGGCCCGCGAGGTGCTCAGCTCGGGGCGGTCGTTCACCCCGGCCACCGATCAGCGCACGTTCACCCTGATGGCCAGCGACTACGTGGCGGACGTCCTCGTCCTGCCCGCGCTGCGCGGCCTGTCGGCCGACGCGCCGGGGGTGCGGGTCACCGTGGTCTCGCTGCGCGCGGAGATGGTCGAACTGCTCCGGACCGGGTGGTGCGACGTGCTGTTCTGGCCGTTGCAGCTCCAGACGCCCGAGCTGCTGAACTTCCCGCACGCCACGCTGTTCGGCGACGAGTTCGTCGCCGTGGCCGACCGGGACAACCGCGCGGTGCTCGGGCCGCTGACCGCCGAGGACCTGGGGAGCACCCGCGCGGTCCAGGTCAGCGGCGTGGCGGGGCAGCGGGTGGTGTCCGAGGTGAGGCTGAACGAGCAGGGCGTGACCCAGCCGAGGCCGCTCACCGTGGACTCCTTCACCCTGGCCCTCCAGGCGGTCGCGGGATCGGACCTGATCACACTCGCCCCGCGCCGCCTGGTCGAGCGGCTCGGCCCGGCGCTCGGCCTGCGCGAGGTGCCGCTGGCGATCGAGCCCCCTCGGCTGACGATGGCGATGTTCTGGCACCCGCGCAACATGCTCGCCCCGGCCCAGCAGTGGGTGCGCGAGCGGCTGGCGGAGGTGGCCTCCCGGCTGTGAACCGGGGCCGGGCCGGTGGGCGGGGACGCCCGCCGGGCAGCCGCGGGTCCACCAGCACGACGTCCGGGCGCGGGGACCGGGCCGGCCGCACCGCCTCGACCCCGTCGGTGGCCCCGCCGCCCCTCCGAACGGCTGGTCGGTCCGGCCGATCGGGGGAGGGGGGAGCGGCTACCGCGCGGACGCCACCACGGTCGAGGCCGTCAGCACGAGCGGTTCGCCGTCGGTGACGGCGATCGTGTGCTCGCTGTGCGCGGTGCGGGACCCGTCGGCGGAGCGGATGGTCCACCCGTCGGGGTCGTAGACGATCTTGTCGGTGGTGCGGGCGAACCACGGCTCGATCGCCAGGGTCAGGCCGGGGCGCAGCTTGAGCCCGCGGCCGGCGCGCCCGGTGTTGGACACGTGCGGGTCCTCGTGCATGGTCCGCCCGATGCCGTGGCCGCCGAACTCGGTGTTGACCGGGTACCCGTAGTCGGCCGCGACCCCGCCGATCGCCGCGGAGATGTCGCCGAGGCGGTTGCCCGGCAGCGCGACCGCGATGCCCGCGGCCAGCGCGCGTTCGGTGGCCTCGACGAGGCGCAGGTCCTCGGCGCGCGGGGTGCCCACGACGACGCTGCGCGCCGAGTCGGCGGCCCACCCGTCGATGGACACCGCGATGTCCAGGGTCAGCAGGTCGCCGTCGAGCAGCGTGTAGTCGTGCGGCAGGCCGTGCAGCACCGCGTCGTTCACCGACAGGCAGATGACGTTGCGGAACGGGCCCCGGCCGAAGGACGGCGAGTAGTCCCAGTAGCAGGACTGGGCTCCCCGCTCCGCGATCAGGTCGCGGGCGCGGTGCTCCAGGTCGAGCAGGTTCACCCCCGGACGGGCCCGCTGGGCGACGTCGTCGAGCAGTTGGGCGACGAACGCGCCGGTCACACCCATCGCCGCGATCTCCTGCGGCGTCTTCAGCTCCAGCACCGAGAACTCCTCCTGACGTACCGACGTTCGGTATTAAAATACCACCCTAGCGAATCCGTCGGTATTTTCATACCGGGGACCGGTAGGCTGTCCCCGTGGTACGTCTCCCGTTGACCTCGGAACAGCTCGCCGCGGGCAGGCGCCTCGGCGCGTCCCTGCGCCAGGCGCGGGGCTCCCGCACGCTCGCCGACGTGGCGCAGGCGTCGGGCATCTCGCCCGAGACCCTGCGCAAGATCGAGACCGGCCGGATGGCGACCCCGGCGTTCACCACGGTCGCGGCGCTGGCCCGCACCCTCGCCGTGCCCATCGACGACCTCGCCCAGATCTGCCTGGCGCACACCGACCTGGAGCAGACCGGCTAGTGCCGGGCCGCTCCAGGTCGGTGCGGTGATCAGGCCGCGGGCTCACCCGAGGGCGCGGGCATCGGGGTGCCCAGGCGGACGGGGGTGCCGAAGTTCGGTGTGCCGTCGGCGTTCCAGGTGAACCTCTGCGCCCGCGTGGAGCGGTTCATGTCGCAGCCGCCGCTCGCCGAGTCGTTGGCGTGGTAGACGATCCAGTCCTCCGTGCCGTCCGGTGACGTGAAGAACCCGTTGTGGCCGGGGGCGTACACGCCGTTGGCGTCGTTGCGCTGGAACACCGGGTTCGGCGACTTCGTCCAGTGCGCGCGGTTCAGCGGGTCGGTGCCGGTCAGCGTCAGCAGGCCCAGCTTGTAGTCCGGGCCCCAGCACGCGCTGGCCGAGTACACGATCATCGTCTTCCCGTTGCGGTACAGCGGTTCCGCGCCCTCGTTCACGGGAGCGGTCTGGCGTTCCCAGGCCAGCGTGGGCTGGCTGATGGTGCGCCTGCTGCCGCTGATCGTGTACGGGTTGCTCAACGGCGTGATGGTGAGGCTCTGCGTGCCGTCCATCGCGCTGCCCATCAGGTACAGCTTCCCGTTGTGCCGCAGGATGCTGGGGTCCAGCTCCCAGGTGGTGCCCAGGTCGGCCTTGAACGAGTACGGGCCCATCGGGTCCGTGCCGGAGGATTCGAGCACGTGCAACCGCTGGGTGGGGTTGTAGTCCGGCACGTCCTGGCCCGCGACGTAGTACAGGTACCAGCGGCCGTTGATCAGGTGGAACTCCGGTGCCCACATGTTGCAGCACCCGTTGGGGCGCCCGGACAGGCTGAACACCGTCTGGTCGGCCGCCGTCGACAACCCGGCCAGCGTGCGGGACCTGCGCATCGTGATCGTCGAGTTCCACGTCGTCGTGGCCAGGTGGTAGTAGCCGTCGTGGAACTGGAGCCACGGGTCGGGGCCGTTGCGCTTGATCGGGTTCGTGACCGTGCCCGCGCCGAGCTTCACCGGCAGCCACTGCTGGTTCGCCCCGTCCAGGTCGGGCCACTGCACCACCCGCGCGCCGTCGGCGGTGGACCACTCGTAGGTCTCGACCGCCTTGCCGCTGCCCCGGTTGAGCAGCCGCACGTACCCGCCCGCGGAGTCGGCCAGCCGGAACTGCTGGCCCGCGGAGTTGGCGTCTGCCCACTGGACGACGTCGGCCGCGTCGGCCGTCGAACCGCCGGAGATCTGGAGGACCTTGCCGCTGTGCCGCGACCTCAGCCGGTAGTAGCCGCCGCCGGAGTCGACGAACTGCCACTGCTGCCACGCGCCGTCGTTGCGGGTGTACTGCGAGATCCGGGCGCCGTCACCGGTCGCCAGGTCGTAGACGTCCAGCGCCTTGCCGCTGTGGCGGTTGACCAGGACGTAGGAGGCGTTCGTGTCCACCACCGCCGCCGACGCGGCGGGCGGCAGGGCCGAGGTGATCCCGCCCAGCAGCGCGGCGGTGGTGGCGAGGATGAGGGCGGCCCGTCGTCGACGGACGGCGTTGATCGGTGTCACGGTGTTCTCCCTGCGACGCTGCACGGGTGTCGTGGTCGGGTGGGTCAGTGGACGTAGGGCCAGCCGGAGGAGTCGATCGCGAGCAGGTTGATGCCCAGCAGCGACGCGCCGTTGTCGGCGTAGTAGTGGTAGACGAGGACGTCGCCGTCGTTGTCCGCCAGCACGTCCTGGTGCCCGGTCCCGTGGACGCCGCCCTGCCCGGCGAGCACCTCGGTGCCGCCGCCTGAGGTCAGGGCGACGCCGTTGCGGTCCACGTACGGCCCGGTGACGCTGGTGGAGCGGCCGACCATGACGCGGTAGGTGCTCGACGCCCCCTGGCAGCACAGGTCGAACGACACGAACAGGTAGTAGTAGGAGCCGCGCTTGACGATGTTCGGCGCCTCGATCGCACCGCCGCCGCGGCCCGCGAGGGAGCGGATCGTGCTGTCCGACCGCAGGCCGGTGGACGGGTTGAGCGCGATCATCTTGATGCCGGACCAGAACGAGCCGAAGCTGAGCCACCAGCGGCCCTGGTCGTCCACCACCAGGTCGGGATCGATGGCGTTGACGTTGTCCGACGTCCGCGTCTCGACCACCAGGCCGCGGTGGGTCCACGTGCCGGAGTTCCCGCTGGGGCTGGTCGCGAGGAAGATCGCCGACCGGTTCGAACCGAACGTCGAGGCCGAGTAGTACAGGTAGTACTGGCCGTTGCGGTAGGACAGGTCCGGCGCCCACAGGTTGCGGCTGCCGCCGGTGTAGGCGTTCGTCCACGACGCGCCGCCGGGGAACACCGAACCCGCGTTGCGGAAGGCGACGCGGTCGGTGGAGGTCTTGAGCGCGATGTCGTTCCCGGTGTGGGCCACCAGGTAGGTGCCGTCGGGGCGCTTGACCGCGCTGGGGTCGTGCACGCCGATGTCGCCGGTCACCCGGCCGGGCGCGGGGTAGGCGGACGCGGGGGTCGCCGTCGCGACGGTCAGCGCGAGCGCGGCCGCCACCACCAGGGCGCGTTTCATCGAATGGACCACGGTGTCCTCGATCTCCTCGTAGGGGGAGCGGCGGCGTGCGCACCCGCTGGCCAGGACTACTGGGAGCGTGACCGGAACGATAGTGGGGTGGATCGGATTGGACAAGGTTCTCTGTTATCGCTAACAGAGGTGGGAATGTCGAACGAGTCGATCGAATTCCTTTTGGTACTGGGGATAGCTGCTCGAACCTGTCGATCCTGGACGTTCGGAGGCGGTGGTGTTGATCGTTTCTGTTATCGCTAACAATTGGGCGAGGGGGCGATTGGGCTGCGAGTGCGGCGCGGGGTGGGGCTGGGTGTGGAGTGAGCGAGTGCGACGCGGGGTGGGGTTGGGTGTCAAGTCGGGTCAGCGCGGCGTGGGGTGGTGCGGGCTGGCTGGCGAAGCGGGCCAGCACGGCGCGCAAGGTGGGATTGGGCGTCGAGTTGGCCCGGCCCGGTGCGGTGCGGAGTGGGCCCCGGTGTCGAATCGGGCCGGGTGTCGAATCGGGTCGGTGCGGCGGGCCGGGTGTCGAGTTGGGTCGGTGCGGCGGCGGGGGGTGGAGATGCGTGAGTGCGGCGTGGGGTGAGCTGGGTGTCGAGTCGGGCGGTGCGGCTCGGGCAGTGGGAGTCAGGTGTCCACCCGGGCCAGCACCGCGCGGGCGTGGTGGAAGTCGGCCTCGGTGTCGACCCTGGTCAGCAGGAGCTTCGTGACGCCCAGCGCGACGTACCGCCGCAGGTACTCCGCCACCCGGTCGTAGCTGCCGACCAGCAGGGGCGCCGCCGTCCGGCCGGTGCTGTAGAGGCCGGTCCAGTAGACGTCGTCGTGGACGTCCGCCTCCGCCGCCAGCGTGGCCAGCCGTCGGTTCCAGTCCGACTCGGACTCGCGCTTGAGCAGCGTCCTGAGCCTCGCGGCCCGGTTCACCCGGTGGCCGTCCAGCGCGGCGGCCCACGCCTCCTCCGCCGTGGGCCGCGCCACCAGTCCGACGCGGATGCCCATCTCCAGCCCGCGATCACCGCGCGCGGCGGCGAAGCTCTCGGCGAACCGGTCCACCGGCTCGGGGTGGGTGATCGTCACGTGGCCGACCTGGTCCACGAGGACCCGGTTGGCCTTGGACGAGCCGGGGACGAAGATCCGCGGCCTGAGGTGCTCGGGCAGCTCCGCGTTGACCCGGAGGCCGCGGAACCGGTAGTGCTCGCCGTTCCAGGTGAGCGGCTCGTCCGAGCTGAGCAGCCGGTGCAGCACGGCCACGTACTCGGCGGCCCGCGCGTAGCGCCCGTCGTGGTCCAGAGGGTCGCCGACCTGGTCCAGCTCCTCCGGCGCCGCACCGGTGATGACGTTGAGGTCGACGCGGCGGCGGTAGAGCGACGTGAGGCTGCTGATCGTCTTCGCCGCGGTGAACGGCGGCAGGGCGTACGGCTGGAGCGCGACCAGCGGCACGAGGGTGGAGGTGTGCTGGAGCAGCAGCCCGGCCACCGTCCACGGGTCCAGCACCACGTGGTCGTAGAACACCAGCAGGCCGGTGAAGCCGTGGCGCTCGGCGCGCTCGGCGAGGCCGGTCAGGTGGGGGCGGAAGTCGTGGGTGGGCGGCAGCCACGGGACCGTGGCCGTGCCGATCACCTCCAGGCGCTCGCCCACGTCAGCCCGTCGGGATGGAGGAGGCGCCGGGCAGCTCCGTCCACCGGTCGGGGTCGAACAGCCGGTCGAGGAAACCCCTCTTCCACCGCGTGGGCCGGCCCTCCAGCTCGCCGTACTCGTCGAGGTAGCCGAGGTCGTCCGGCTCCAGCCTCGCCAGCAGGTCGGCGGGAACGGCGTCCGGGTAGAGCAGACCGGTGTGGTGCAGCGCGAAGAACAGCTCCCGCCGGGCGCCGAGGTCGTCGGCGTAGCCGGGCAGCCGGTCCAGGTCGGCTGGCGCCGTGACGCGGATCGACTCCTTCACGTCGAGGAAGCGCTGGAGGGTGAGGTCCCTGCTCTGGGTGATGCTGAGGTAGCTGGTCGCCTCCTTGTACAGGTGCAGGCACAGGTCCAGCAGCTGGTCCAGCGGGCTCAGCACGAACGACGGCTCGCCGCAGACCACCGCGGGCCGGGCGCGGTCGAGCACCACGCCGACCTCGACCCCGCCGGCCGACCGCTTCTGGAACAGGTCGAAGCAGAGGTCCACCTCGAACCACCGGACCTCCGGCTCGGTCGTCGTCCTCAGGAACGGCAGCGCGTTGTTCAGGTGCACGGCCCAGAACAGCTTCGTCTTCCGCTCGTGGGGGATCACGCGGGTGCCGTTGGCCGACGGAACCCCCTGCGCGTAGCCGAGTTCGGTCAGCACCTCGCCCGCCGCGTCCAGCGACTCCCGCTCCACCAGGACGTCGAGGTCGCTCATCCGCCGGATGCCGGGATCGTCGTAGACCAGGGCGCACAGCGACGGTCCCTTCCGGACCGCGTACCGCACGCCGCGCTCGTTCAGCGCCAGCAGGATGCGGCCGAACTCGGCGAAGAGGCTCCGGTTGCGCCGGGCGTTCGCCTCGTAGGCGGCCGAGTAGATCCACGGGTGCGGCAGCACCGACCGGTTCCTGGGCAGGTGGCGGCCGAGGTTCCGCCCGATCGCGCAGATCACCTGCTGGGTCAGGGCCTGGTCGAGGAAGTACGGCCAGTCGGCCAACACCCCGGCGTCGGACCACTGCCGGACGGCGTGGTCGCTCGCGGCGTCCCAGCGCGGCGCGGACAGGGCGAGCAGGAGCCGGGCCTCGGGCCGCAGCCCGGTCGCTCGAACCGCGGATGTCATCGGGGCGCCTCCAGGTCGAGGGTCTTGCGGACGCGGTCCGGCCAGCGGCCCGTCTCCTCGCCGTGGCGGTGCAGCAGGGCGAGCGCGAGCCGTTCGTAGCCGAACGCGAGGCACGCGGTGTGCGCGACCGCGCCGTCCGGGCCGGTGATGGCGAACAGCCTGCCGAACTGGTCGGTGTGGTAGTTGCCGGAGGCGACGGCCTGCCGCTGCCCCGGCGCGACCTCCGCGCACAGCTCGACCTTCAGCTCCCGCTCCACCTGGAGCTTGCGCAGCAACCGGTTGCCCCGGCCGAAGAACGGGTCGCTGGCCACCTCGCTCGTGGTCTCCAGACCCAGCTCGGCGAGCAGGTCCCGCGCGGCGGCCAGGCGGTCGTCGCGCCAGGCGAGGCACCGCTCGGCGGTGTCGAGCCGGACGAACTCCCGCATCCGGAACGACCGCAGCCGCCCCGGTTCGGCGTGGGCCTCCTGCCGGAAGCACGTCGCCTCGACGCTCACCTCGGTCGGGCCGTGCAGGCGTTCCCCCGCGTGCACGGGGTAGACGCAGTAGCAGCCCGCGGGCAGCAGCACGAGGTCGGACTCGGCGAGCGCCCCGCCGTCGGTCCTGGCGAACACGCGGCCGAGCAGGTGGGGGAACGACTCGTGGTAGCCGACCTCCTCGATGGTCTGGCGGGCGATCACCGGGGGCGTGCGCAGCCGCGGCACGTCGGGGGCCGCGAGCGTCGACAGCGCCGACGCGAGGCCGTGCACGACCGCCTCGAAGCCCCCGGTGGACAGGTGGACGCCCGCGGCGGGGGTGGGGACCAGTGCGGGCTTCACCGCGCGACGCTCCCGGTCAGGTCCCGGACGGAGCGCACGATGCTGTAGATCGACGCGAACGTGGAGTGCCTCAGCTCGCTGTCCGGGAACTCGAAGCCGAAGGTGGACTCCAGCGCCAGCATCACCTCGACGCTGGCCGCGGACGTCATGCCCATCAGCCACAGGCTGTCGTGGATCCCGATGGCCCGCACGGCGTTCCCGAGCCCGGAGTGCTGCCGGAGGATCGTCCTCACCTGTGCTTCCACAATCCCTCCCCAGGGGTCACGCGGTCGGGGTGGCGGTCACCGTCACGGATTCGACGACCACCGGGTCCGGGGAGTCCGCGATGGCCAGCACGACCCGTCGGCCCTCCTCGGTGAGCACCTCGCCGAAGCCCGCGTAGGACCCCTCCAGGTGCGGGGCAGGCGCGACCGTGATGAAGAACTGCGAGCCCGTGCTGGTCGAGCCGGGCCCCGCGCGGTTGGCCATCGCCACCCGGAACGGCCGGTCGAACACCGGGCCAGGGCAGATCTCCTCGAACCAGCGGTAGCCCGCGCTGCCCTCGCCGGTGCCGAGCCGGTCGCCGCCGTGGACGAGGAACCCCGGCACCCGCCGGTGGAACGGGGTGCCGTCGTAGAAGCCGCCCTCGCCCGGCTTCCCGGTCGCCGGGTCGCGCCACGGCCTCGTGCCCGTGGCCAGCCCGACGAAGTTGTCCACGGTGTAGGGCGCCCGGTCGGGCCAGAGCCGCAGGTCGATGTCGCCCGCCGTGGTGTGCAGGGTCGCCAGCACCGACCGGTAGGTGGTCAGCGTCTCCGGGATCGGCGAGCGCACGCGCATCTTCCGCACGGTGACCGGACCGGCCAGCAGCGGGTCGGCCACGGGGTCGAACTCGGCGGGCTCGGCGCGGTTGCCGCAGCCCAGCATCCCCGGCCGGGCGTGGCGCAGGCTCAGGTCGAACCAGCCCGAGCGCTCGTCCTCCGGTGCCGGGCCCTCGCCGCGGTGGTGCCGGAACAGCGTCCGCACGGCGGCCGACGCGTGCCGCGCCAGCAGTTCCACGTCGGTCCTGGCCTGCGCGTCGAGCACGGTCGGCACGTCCTGCACGTCGTAGAACTTGTCGAAGACCGAACCGTTGTTGTGCTCCAGCGTGAAGCACTGGTCGACGAACACCAGGTCCGGCAGTTCACCGCTGACGTAGCGGGTCATCATCTCCGCGATCGGGCGCCAGGCCGCGCCGCCGAACTCGATCCCCGGCCCGGCGAAGGCCCGCCGGGCGAGGTCGAGCGCGCGGGCGTGGCCGAGTTCGGTGCGCAGGTGCGGCCAGAGGACGCGGCTGTCGCCCTCGCCGAGCCCGCGGAGGAAGTCGGCCAGGTCCGGCTCGCACCGCTCCAGCGGCACCCGGCTGAAGTGGCCGAGTTCGCTGCCGATGGCGACGTCCAGGTGCCCGGCCAGGTCGGAGCACAGCTGGGGGAGCCACCGCGCCAGCCGGACGCCCGCGTCCCTGTCGCCCGCCGCCGACATCCACTCCAGCAGGTAGAAGTCCGCCGCGAGGCTGGACGGGTCGACGTGGTCGACGAACCAGCGCGGGCTGACCGACCCCAGGTCGCGGGCCATGTCCGCCAGGGCCTCGTCGCGGTCGCGGTCGCCGAGCAGGTAGCGGGTCCAGTGCCGCTCGGCGACCGCGAAGAGCCTGGGGTAGCGCCACTGCGAGCCCAGCACGTCGAAGCAGGGCCGGTGCTCCGGCCGCGCCGCGCGCACGAGGTGGCCCGCCAGCACCTCGATGAGGATCTTGGTCAGCAGCAGCCGCAGCCTCCGCTGGTACGGCGCCGTGCCGGGCAGCCGCCGCGCCAGCTCGACCGAGAGGTTGGCCGGGTCGTCCCTTGTCTCCATCAGGTGCGCCCACCCCAGGAGCGTGAGCACGCTGTCGGCCAGCGTCGTGCCCCGGAAGCGGTTGCAGTCGACGTGCAGGCCGGTCAGCGAACCCCCGTCGGACAGGTAGCCGACGGCGGGCGTGTGCGGCGCGAACGGCACCAGGTGCAGGTCCAGCACCCGAGTGGTCGGCGGCGTCCCGAGCGCCTCGCACAGCGGCGGCAGGTACTGCTCGGGCACGAGGATCGAGTCGAGTTCGGCGGCGGCGCGCTCCCGCACCGCGTCGTAGCGGGCGATGATCGGCGCCAGCACCGGCTCGGCGGCGGTCATCGCCGTCGCGATCAGTTCCGCGCCGGGCACGAGCCGCTCGTCGTCGACGAGCGCCACCAGCTTCGCCGGGTCGGGCGCGGCGGCGACCGCGGCCGGGATGTTGTTGCGCACCACCGGTGCCCAGGACGCGAACCCGTCCCAGAACGCCGCCACCTCCGGGCTCGTGGGGCGGGGGAGCAGCATGGCCTCGAACGAGAAGCGGTCGTGCAGCTCCCGCTGCACGGCGAGGAAGAGGTCCAGCGTGGCGCTCCGGGCGTGGTCAATCCTCAAGGTGCGCTCCAATGATCAGGGCCGCGTCCTCCAGCTCGCGCAGGACGGCGCGGCACCGCGTGCCGGTGACACCGCTCCAGGGCTCGGCGAGCGGCCCCAGCGCCGCCGCCCTGCCCGCGACCCGGTCCACCGGAGCGCCGTTGCACAGTCCCCAGACCAGCAGCGCTTCCGGTGGTGCCCGGAACAGCCGTGCGCCCGGCCCGACGATCACCGTCGCCGCGTCGGACGCGCACGGCACGAAGAACGCGGCCCGCCGCAGCGGACCGCCCTCGTCCACCCACCCCGGCCAGTGGTGCAGCGGCACGTCCCACCACCCGAGGGTCATGGCGGCGACCAGGCAGGTCTGGACGAAGGAGGCGAGGTCGGCGAAGAGGTCCGGGTCGCCCGGTTCCGGCGCGGCGTGGTGCACGAGCCGCCGGTACCGGGCGAGCGGGAACGACGCGGGCGCGCTGCGGGCGAGCTGGTGCCACACCCACTTCTCGCCGTGGTGCAGGTCGCCGCACGCCGCGGCCACCGCCTTCCCCGCGGCCAGCAGCGCCCGGTGGCCCGCCGTGGACGCCGCGTCCAGGTCGAGCCGGTCGGTCGAGCCCCGCAGGCCCGCGACGTCCTCGACGGCGGAGTACGCCGTGCGCGCCCAGCCGCTGATCACCCTGCGCCGCAACGGCAGCGGACGGGAGGCCAGCCGCTCCCGCAGCGCCGCGAGCCCACCGGTGTCGGTGACGACGTCCGCGGTGAGCAGCCGCACGGCCAGCGCCACGTCGGCGTCGGGCACCCGGCCGCGCGCCGGGGCCGGGTAGTCGGCCACGACGCCGTCGACCAGGTCGTCCAGCCGCTCGGTGGCGAGCGTCTGGACGTCGACCCGGACCCCGTCGGCGAACAGCTGCCGCCGCGACTCGCGCATCCCCGGCCCGGCCAGGTACACGTCGAGGTCGCTCGACCCGCTGCCGAGCCCCACCGCGGTGCCGCCCGCCACGAACGCGGCGTCCGCGCCCTCGGCCGTGGCCAACCGGGTGGCCACCTCCCTCCCGAGGGCGGACAGGTGCGCGCCCGCCATCACCACCCCGGGTTCTCGGGGAGGGCGAGACCGAGGTACTTCCCCTCGTCGGAGATCATGATCCCCGCCTGGCAGCACCCGTCGAGGAACGTCCTGACCCGCTCGACCCCCACGTCGTGACCGCGCCCTGCCACGACCTCCCGCACCTTGGCGGGGGTGTGGGCGGTGTCGCCGCACGCGTCGTAGGCCTCGGCCCGCCAGTCGGTCAGCACGAGGCGGCGCGGCTCCTCGGACCGCTTGTCGACGATCGTGAGCCTCCCCGGCAGCCGCTGCACGACCAGGCTGGCCCTGGCGGCCGAGCGCTCCTCCCAGACCTCGATGGCGGCGTTCACCGTCTTCACCGTGGTGTCGGAGATGCCGGTCGCCTCGTAGTCGAAGAAGTAGGCGATCTTCGCGTGGTCCAGGTCGGCGGGGTAGATGTGCCGGTAGCACTCCTGCGGCCGCTTGTTCCTGATGTCGAAGGACTCGTCGGTGTAGTACGGGCTGAATCGTTCGAGCCAGATCTTCCGGCAGCCCGACGGCGGTTCCAGGTGGTGGAGCAGGGGGATCAGCCGGAGCTGCTCGGCGTAGTCCTCCTCGGTCTCGCCGGGGAAGCCCGCGAGCAGGTTCCACGAGACGTGCACGCCGTAGTACCGCGCCCACTTGAGCAGGCGGACGTTGATGAGCACGCTGGAACCCTTGCGCATCAGGCGGAGCACGTTGGTGCTCAGGCTCTCGATGCCGGGCTGGACGCGCATGATGCCCGCCAGGTGCATGATCCTCAGCTGCTCGCGGGTGAGGTTCGCCTTGACCTCGAAGAACATGTTGACGTCCCAGTGGCGTTCCGCCAGCTCGGCGCAGAACGACGTCAGGTACTTCATGTCGAGGATGTTGTCCACGGCGTCCACGTGCACGATCTGGTACTCGCGCAGCAGCGCGGCCAGCTCGTCGACCGCGCGCGGCCCCGACTTCGCCCGGAACGCCATGTTGAGCGCGTTCAGCCCGCAGAACGTGCAGTGGTGCTTCTGCCCCCACCAGCACCCGCGCGAGAACTCGACCGGCAGCCGGATCTGGTCCTCCGGCAGGACGTTGAGGCGGCCGAACCTGTTCAGCGCGTCGAAGTAGTCCTTGTACTCCGGCATCGGGAGGTCGTCGAGCGCGGCGGGTCCCAGCCGGTCGTTCGTCGTGGGCTCGGACGGGTGGCCGTGGCGGTGCACGTTCGGCAGCCGGACCTCGCGCCCGTCCGCGATGGCGTCGAGGATCGCCGGGAACGCGACGTCGCCCTCGCCGACCACGACGTAGTCGAGCCACGGCAGCTTCCGCGCGTACTCCAGCCCCATCTCGCTGTCGAAGTTCGCGCCGCCGTAGACCAGGGAGATGCCGGGGTGCGTCTCCTTCAGCGCCTTGCCCAGGGCGAGCGCCGCGGTGTTCTGGAGGAACGTCGAGGTGAACCCGACGACGTCGTAGTCCGCCCACTCCGGCCGCGCCGCGCAGTCGGCGATCCACCGCGGCAGCCGTTCGCGCTGCGTCCTGATCAGGTCGTCCCGGTCGCCGCCGGTCCACTCCGCCCAGTCCGACTCGACCTCGGGGTAGGTGGCCAGGTAGTCCGCGAGCGGCAGCACCTCCCCGAACGCGGCGTGGGAGAACAGCCACTCGCCGAGGAAGTAGTCCCGCATCGCGTCCATCATGGCGATCTTCTCGTAGCCGGGGCCGCCGAGGAACGCCGCGAACTCGATGTTGAGGTAGTGGGTGTCGCAGTCGTGCCCGGCCTTCCTGGTGACCGCCTGGAGCAGTCCGCACTGGATGGACGGGGCGTTGACGCGCGCCCAGGGCATGTTCACCAGCGCGACGCGCAGCCGCCGGGCAGGCGGGGTCACCGGCGCGGACGACGCCGCCGGGCGCGACGGGAGGAGCGGGATGTCGGTGCGGGTCATCAGATCCCCCAGTTCGTCGGTACGGCCGCGGAGGTCGTGGGGTCGGCTAGGCGAAGTCGTCGTGCCCGTGTCTGGACGCCCGGCGGGTCTGCACGCCGACGGCGAGCACGCCGAGCACGGCCGACGCGAGGCAGATCGCCAGTTCCAGCAGGGCTTCGGTGAGCCACGGGCGGCCGTCCAGCCCGGCGCGGACGGCGGCCAGCCCGTGGCCCACCGGCAGCACCGAGCCGACCGCGTCGATCCATCCGACCTGGCCGGGCGGCAGGAACGCGCCGCAGCACAGCATCGTCAGGTAGCCCAGGATGTTCGGGGCCAGCACGTCGGCGCGCTTGGCGATCGTCGCCGTCGCGGCGGCGATGCCGAGCAGGGCGTACCCGCACGCCATCAGCGCGAACACCGGCAGCCACGGCAGCAGCCGCACGGCGAGGTCCCCCATGCCCAGGACGGCCGCCGCGATGGCGGCCTCGGCCAGGAAGAGGGCGAACCCGACGGCCAGGTACGGCACCGCGCGGGCGTACAGCACGACGGCGACGGGCACGTCACCGGTGCGGATCCGCCAGAACGTCGAGAAGTACTTGTCCCCGAAGGGAACGTTGATCACGTTGACCGTGTTCGTCGTGGTCAGCGCGAGCACCAGGCCGCCGACGAACGCGAACTGCCGGTGGTCCTCCCCCGCGACCACACCGCCGAGCACGGTGAAGAACACGATCTGGAGCACGCCCTTGGGCAGGGTGGCGAAGATCGACGCCGCGGGCGGGAGGGTCGCGCGGAACTCGCGCCCACCGAGCCGGGCCGCCTCCGCGGCCCGCCACAGCGCCGTGCTCACCGGGACCCGGTCACGCGTGGTCAAGGGAACCCCGCTGCCGCGCCTTGTCGATGGACCAGCGGTAGGTGTGCCGGGCGAGGACGCCGTAGGCGGCGGTCAGCACCACGGCGACGACCAGCGGGGTGGCCGTGGGTCCGCGCCCGGCCGCTGCGGAGAGGAACTCGTTGATCCAGCGCAGGCTCAGCAGCTGCGGGACCCAGCGCAGCCACACCGGCAGGAAGTCCTGGGGGATCAGCAGTCCGCCCAGCACGAACACCGGGTACATCAGCGCGCCGGACCAGACCAGCCCGTTGCGGGTCAGCAGGAACAGGCAGGACAGCAGCGCGCCGAGCGTGGTGGCGGAGACGACGACCACCACCAGGCCCACCAGCAGCCAGAGGGGGTGGGCCAGGGCGACCGGCAGCCGCAGGGCGAGCACGGTGACGACCGTCGCGGCCAGGATCGTGCCGACGCCGTACAGCGTCGCGCCGAGGCTCTTGCCGAACAGCACCACCGTGGGCGACTCGACGCCGCACACGCAGCGGGCCAGCGTCCCGTAGGTGCGCTCGCGGCGCAGCACCCCGCCGCTGGTCCAGACCGTCGACCCCCACAGCGCCGTGAGCATCACCGAGGTGACGATCTCCGTGGCGCGGCTGGGGGACGGGCGCTGGGTCTCGACCGCGATGACCAGCAGCACGACGGGCAGGAACCCGGCGTTGACCAGCAGCAGCGGGTTGCCGCGCATACCGCGCTGCTCGGTGCGCGCGGCGGTGCAGAACGTCCACGCGGCCCCGCGCAGGCGCTCACCCGGTGCCGACGGCCCGGTCACGGGCGCACCCGGCCGTTCGCGGCGAGCTGCGCCGCGACGTGGGAGTAGACGTCCTCCAGCCGCAGCGGCGCGACGTCCACGCCGAGGATGGTGGCGCCGCCCAGCGCGGCCCCCAGGTCGCCGAACGACTCGACGCTCCAGTCGCGCACGCGCAGCCGCAGCGTCCACAGCCCGTCGGCGCCGCTGAGGTCGTCCACCTCGAACCGCGCCGCCCCGCCCCCGTCCAGCGCGGGCGGCGACCCGGTGCCTCGGACCGTGACGACCGCGGTGTAGCCCGCGAGCTTCGCGAACTCGGCGACCTCGACGTCCGCCGCCACCTCGCCGTCGGCCAGGATGACGACCCGGTCGGCGAGCCGCTCGATGTCGAGCAGCAGGTGGCTGGTCAGCAGCACCGAGGTGCCTCGGCTCCTGAGCACGGCGACGTCCTGGCGCAGCCGCTCCGCCTCGACGGGGTCCAGGCCCACGGTCGGCTCGTCCAGGAGCAGCACCGGCGGCCGGTTGATCATCCCGATGGCCAGGTGCAGCCGCTGGCGCATCCCCTTGGAGTAGGTCTCCACGGCGCGGTCCGCGACCTCCGCGAGCCCGACGTGGTCCAGCGCCTCGGCCAGCCGCTCCGCGAGCCCGCGCCTGCCGACACCCGCGAGCACCGCGAAGAACCGCAGGTTCTCCCGGCCGCTCAGCTTGGCGTAGAGCCCGCGTTCCCCGCCCAGGACGACACCGGTCATCCGGCGGACCTCCCGCAGGTCCGAGGTGACGTCGTGGCCGAACACGCGGGCCGTCCCGCTGGTCGGCAGCAGGAGGGTCGCGAGGATCTTCGTCAACGTCGTCTTGCCCGCGCCGTTGCTGCCCAGCAGACCGACGATCTCGCCCTGCCCGACCCGCAGGCTCACGTCGTTCAGCGCGACGACGTCGCCGCCGCGCACCTTGAACGTGCGGCCGAGGCCCTCGACCTCGATCGCCGCCGTGCTCACCGGACCCCCTCCCCGCCGCTCGGCAGCCCGTGCCGCGCGGCCAGGAGCCGCGCGAGCGGGACCCTGGGGGCCGCGCAGGAGATGTGGTCGACCCCGACCTCGGCGAGGAACCGCACCGCCGAGGACTCCGCGGCCTGCTCGCCGCACACGCCGATCCGGATGTCGGGGCGCACCGCGCGCGCGTCGCGCACCACCTGCCGGATCACCGCCCCGACGCCGTCGAGGTCGAGCCGCTCGAACGGAGAGTGCTCCACCAGGCCGAGGTCGCGGTAGGCGGGCAGCAGGTGCCGGTCGGCGTCGTCGCGGGACAGGCCCCACACCAGCGCCGTCAGGTCGTTGGTCCCCAGCGACAGGGCGTCGACCCGTTCGGCCAGCCGCCCGGCGAGCAGCGCCGCGCGCGGCGTCTCGACCATCGCGCCTATCGTGATCGACAGCTCCCGCGCCGAGGTGCCCGCGTGCGCGCAGACGTCGGTCAGCAGGTCCCGCACCACGTCCACCTCGTCGGGCGTGCTCACCATCGGCACCAGCAGTTCCGGCCGGGGGTCGTGCCCGGACCGCCGGACCGCCAGCACGGCGTCCACGAGCGCCTGGACCTGCGCGACGGTCAGCGCGGGCACGAGGATCCCGAGCCGCACCCCGCGCACGCCGAGCATCGGGTTGTGCTCGCGCAGCCTGGACAGCACCGACCGCACACCGGGATCGGTGGTGGACGCCGGGTCGGGCAGGAACTCGTGCCGCGGCGGGTCGAGCAGCCGGACCGCCACGTCCAGGCCGTCCATCGTCGTGAACAGGTCGGTGAACTCCGACCGCAGCACGTCGCGCACGTCGGCGAGGCCCTCGGTCAGCTCCGGTCCGGGACGGGCGATCAGCACGCGTTCGAGCAGGGCGCGCCGCTCGCCGAGGAACAGGTGCTCGACCCGGCACAGCCCGACGCCGGTCGCGCCGAGCACCCGGCCCAGCGCCGCCGCGCCGGCCGAATCGGCGTTGACCTTCACGGCCAGGCCCGGCAGGTCGGCGAGCACGTGGTCGAGCCAGCCGAGGAGTTCGGCGTCGCCGTGCCCGCCCACGAGCGGTTCGGCGGGACGGCCGCGGTACACCGTGCCGGTGGACCCGTCGACGGTCACCACGTCACCCGGCACGAGGACGTCGCCCCGCGCGCCGCGGAGGCGTTCCGCGTCGTCCAGGACGACGCCGTCCACGAGGCCCGCGACGGCCGGGCGGCCCAGTGCGCGCGCGACGACGGCGGAGTGGGTGGTCTGCCCGCCCCGCTCGGTGACGACGGCCGCGGCCGCGAGCAGCCCCGGCAGGTCGTCCGGGCTCGACTCGGGGAGCACCAGGACGGGGTCGAGGCCGTTCGCCCGCGCGGCGACGGCGGCCTCCGCGCTGAACACCAGGCCACCGCAGGCGGTTCCCGGTGACACGCCGAACCCGTGCACCACGGCCTCCAGGCCGCTGGTGTCCGCGGTCGGCGTGAGCGCGCGTTCCAGTTCGTTCGGGTCGACGGCCGCCACGGCCTCGGCCGACCCGAGTTCGCCTCGGGCGTGGCGGGCGGCGACGGCTTCCACGGATGCCTTGCCGCGCAGTGGAACCGGCGGGGTTCGTACCCCGAAGTCCTCGCCGGTCCCCACTACCTCGTGGGCGACCGAGACCGGGTTCGTGAGCGGTCGGGATCGATCGCTCATCTCGTCATCGGACGTTGTAGTACTCCCGGCGGACGCCGAGGAGGTAGACACGATCGTCCACTTCGGCGGCCTCCTCCGGTGTGAGCGGTGAGAACTCGAGTTCGGCCAGGTCTTCAGCGGCTGCGCTGTGCGGGGATTCGTTCATGCCCGCGAGCGTAGGGACGGGCTGTTTCACATCGCCTTCATCCGTCGTGCGGCAGGTCGAGGCCCGTCCCACCGCGCAGGGCGGCGGCCAGTTCCGCCAGCGGGCGCGCCGAGCGGGTGCGGGCGCGGGTGGCCACCCGCGCCAACGCCAGCGGCAGCCGCGCGCACGAGTCGATGATCTCCGCCACGGCCTCCGGCTCGGCGCTGACCCGGTCGACCCCCAGTCGGTGGGCCAGCAGTTGCCGCGCCTCGTCGACGGTGGGGCGGTGCAGCCGGATCGTCCGCGCCCCGAGGGCGACGACGATGCCGGTGAGCGGCGTGCGGGCGGTCACCACCGCGACGCAGCCCGGCCCGCCGGGCAGCAGCGGGCGGACCTGGTCGGCGTCGCGGGCGTTGTCCAGCACCGTCAGCACCCGCCGACCGGACAGCACGCTGCGGTAGAGCGCGGCCCGGCCCTCGACGCCGCCCGGCCGGTACCGCGCGGGCACCAGGAAGGAGTCCAGCAGGGCGTCCACCGCCTCCTCGGACGTCAGCGCTGGTCTCGACGGGTCGAGCCCGTGGAGGTCGACGTACACCTGGCCGTCCGGGAACCGGTGGGCGACCTGGTGGGCCCAGTGCACCGCCAGCGAGGTCTTCCCGACGCCCTCGCCGCCGTGGACCACGACGACCCCGGCAGGCCGAACCCCGTGGCCGGACCCGTTGTCCAGCACCGCGTCCAGCGCCTCGACCTCGGCCAGCCGCCCGGCGAACCCGTTGACGTCGGCGGGCAGCTGGCGCGGCACGACCCGCAGCGCCCGCCCCGCCTCGGGTGGCGCGCCGTTCGCCGTGCGGCCCAGCAGGTCCCGGTGGACGCCCTGGAGCTCCGGGCCGGGGTCGACGCCGAGTTCCCGGCCGATCCGCGCCCGGAACACCTCGTAGTGCTCCAGCGCCTCGACCGGCCTGCCGCACCCGTCCAGCGCCACGAGCAGCCGCGCCCACAGCGACTCCCGCAGCGGGAACCGGGCCGTCAGCTCCAGCAGCGGCGGCAGCAGCTCGGCCCCGCGATCGGCCGCGATGAGCCGGTCGGCCCGGCGTTCCACGGCCGACAGGTACCGGTCGACCAGCCGCGGCGCCTCGGAGTCCTCCAGCCAGGCCGAGTGCACGCCCTCGAACGGGGACCCGCGCCACAGCCCCACGGCCTCGTCCACCAGCGCCGCCTCCCGCACCGGGTCGGTGGTCCGCGCGGCGGCGTCCAGCAGGGCGTCGAACCGGAGCGCGTCGACGTCGTCCGGCCTGGCCCGGAGCACGTAGCCCGCGGGGTCGAACAGGATCGACCCCGCGCCCAGCGCGTTGCGGAGGCGGGTCATGTACGTCGAGACGGTGCGGCGGACGTCGACCGGCAGGTCCGGCCCCCACACCGCCATCGCGAGCTGGTCGATGGTCACGGGTCTGCCCGCCGACAGCGCCAGCGCGACGACCAGCGTGCGGAGCCTCCCGGTGGTCAGCGCCACCGCCCGCGTTCCGACGACCACCTCCAGCGGGCCCAGCAACCGCACCACCAGCCGGCCGCTCGGGCACCGCTCCTGACTGGCGGGCAGCACGGCCCGCCGACCGCTGTGGGACCGCATGGCGAATCTCCCCCGAGTAGTACCGGGTCCACAATGGACTGGCGGACCACTCGACCCCAGACCTCCCAGTACGGCCCGCGTGATCTACTGTGGCAAAATTGTCGGTTGCCCGCAACGATCGTCAATTCCCGACGGTGGGTTCGGGCGGATTGTCAGGCCTGGTCGGGCGGAAGCGCTGTCCGTCGCGGTGGGCCGGGTGTCATCCGGATGGACGATCCCGAGCACGCCCGGTGACGTCGTCCGCACCGCGGTCCCCGGCCCCTCGTCCGTCCACTCGGGACGGTGGCGGTTCGCACGTGGGCGACGTGCCGCCGCGCTCGACCTGGTTCGTGCCGCCCCTGGTGCTCCCGTGATCGTGGGCGGGTGCCGAAGATGACCTCCGCGGCCCTGTGCGCGCAGGTCAGAGCCGGGACCCCGGTGCCCACCGGAAGGCGTGCGGCTCGGGCTGACGCGGCCGGGGCCGTTCGCGGCGCCTGCCCGGTGGACGGCGGTCGCCGCCCGGACCCGGTGGTGTCGGGCCAGGGCAGCGGTCGCCGGTGTCGGCGGCGGTCATCCGGCGGCGAGGCGCAGGCGCTCCAGGTGGGTCGCGACCGCGTAGCCGCCACCGCCCGCGACCGCGAGCACCCAGAAGAGGCCGGGCGTGCCGAGGAAGAGCGCCGAGGAGGAGACCAGGGCGAGCCACGTGCCGAGGCCGTAGTGCACGACGTTGCGGCGCACGGCGCCCTCGGCCAGGTAGAGCAGGCCGACGACGAGCCCGGACCCGGCGGGCCACAGCAGGCTCCGGAGGTCGGGTGAGTCCACTGTGGACCCGATTCCGGTGATGGCGAGGAACAGCGCCGCGAAGCCGCTGATCCACGCCAGCCCGACGAGCTGACCGGGCAGGGCGTCTGGTCCGCTCACCCCGCGCTGGGCGCGGAGGGCGGCGGCGGTGCTGAAGACCGTGCCCGCGGCGAGGCCGAGGCCGAGCAGCGCGGTCGGCAGCCAGCCCGGCAGGACGACCAGCGGGTCGTCACCCCTGGAGAGGGCGGCGGCGCCGTGCCCGGCGACGTGGGCGAAGCCGAAGCCGAGGTAGCCCGCGCGGTTGTCGATCTCGCGGGAGCGGTCGGGGGCGGCGGTCGGGGGAGCGGTGAGGGTCGGGGTGGACATGGCTGTGCCTCCGGGGGAGTGGGTGGTCCAGGTGCCGTCAGACGAGGTGGGACAGGGGGACGGCGACCCGCCGGGTGATGTCGGCGGGCCAGGGGAACGCCGTGGCGACGGTGCGCTGGTGGGCCAGCCCGTGCAGGCCCACCCAGAGCGCGACGGCGTCGGCGGCCGGGTCGTCGCTGGTGCAGCAGCCCGCGGCGACGCAGGCGGTCAGGCCGTCGACGACGAGCCGGATGGTCCCGGCGCCGAGGTCGGCCGGGTCGTCGGGGGAGGGGCGGCCGTCGGCCGCCGGGGGCCGGGGGCGGCCGAACATCGTGCGGTAGCGCTCGGGGTGGGTGCTGGCGAAGTCCAGGTAGGCCAGGCAGAGCGCGTGCAGCCGCCGCCGGGGGTCGTCGCCCGCCTCGTCGGCGGCGGACCGGAGCCGGTCGGACAGCTCGGCGAAGGCCTGCCGCACGACGGCGAGCACGATCGAGGACTGGTCGGGGAAGTGCGGGTAGATCGACGAGGCGGCGATCCCGGCGCCGCGGGCGACGGCCCGCAGCGTCACGGCCCGCGGGTCGCCGCGGGAGTCGAGCAGCGCGGTCGCGGCGGCCAGGATCTCGCCGCGGAGCAGGTCGCCCCGCCCGCGGCGGTTCCCGGCCCGCTGACCGGCCGCGCCGCTCATGACCGGTGCGCGTCGGGGACGATGACGACCTTGCCCGCGACCGTGCGCGACTCGGCCAGCGCCAGCGCGCCCGCGGCGTCGGACAGCGGGAACTCCGCGGCGATCTGCGGGGTGAGGACGCCGTCGGCCACCAGCCGCAGCACCCGCGTGAGGTCCTCGCGGAGCCTGGCGCGGAAGCCGTCCAGGCCGAAGCGCCTGCCCGCCCAGAAGTTGTAGAAGTGGGCGTTCCTGCCGTTGGGCGAGTAGTTCCACAGCGCCAGGCGCGCGAACGACGCCAGCACCGGGAGCTGCGAGCTGCCCTCCTCGTCCTTGGTCGCGGCGGTGCCGTAGGACACCAGCGTCCCTCCCCTGCGCAGCAGCCGCCACGAGTCCTCCAGGCCGGAGCCCCCGACGTGGTCGAACACGGCGTCGACGCCGTTGGGCGCGAGCGCGCGGAGGCGCTGGTACAGGGCGGGGTCGCGGTAGTCGACCGGGGTCGCGCCCAGCGCGCGCACCGTGTCGTGGTGCCGCGCCGACGCCGTGCCGATCACCTCGATCCCGGCGTGCCGGGCCAGCTGCACGAGCGTCGAGCCGACCCCGCCGTTGGCGCCGAGGACCACGATCGTTCCGCCGGAGCGCACGTCCGCGGTCCGGTGCAGCATCTGCCAGGCCGTGACGCCGTTGACGGCCACGGTCTCCGCGGCGGCGGCGCTGACGCCGTCCGGCACGGCCACCAGGTCCGCGGCGTCCAGCAGCAGGGCGCTGGCCCAGGCGCCGGTCTTGGTGACCGCGGCGAACCGGCGGCCGACGATCCCGGCGTCCACGCCCGCTCCGACGGCCGTCACCGTGCCGACGACGTCGTAGCCGGGCACGAAGGGGAACGCGGGCTGGTCGTAGTACTTGCCGCGCCGCATCTGCTGCTCGGCGAACGACACGCCGGTCGCGTCCATCCGCAGGACGACCTGCCCCTCGGCGGGGGCGGGGAGTTCGCGGGTGCGGACCTCCAGGCCGGTCGGCTCTACCCGGCCCGGCAGGACGACCTCGGTGGCGCGGGTGGTGACGGTGCTGTTCATGGGGTTCTCCGTAGCTCGTACCGTTGTGGTTACGGTCGTAAGGCTACGACTGTTCGCTGAACGAGCGCAAGAGGCAACACCGATAAGCTTTTTCTTGTAAGCTGACGCCATGGCGGAGAACACGACGGTGTCCGGAGCGGTGAAGCCCACCCGTGCTCGCAACCGCAGGGGAGAGGGTGGCCGCCTGCGCGACGAGATCGTGTCCGCCGCGGTCGAGCTGCTCGACGAGACCGGCGACGAGAGCACCGTGACCCTGCGGGCCGTCGCCCGGCGCGTCGGGATCGCCGCCCCCTCGATCTACCGGCACTTCCCCGACCAGCCGAGCATCATGCTGGCCGTCGTGCGGCAGGCCTTCGCCGAGCTGGAGGAGCAGCTCCGCGCGGGTCTGGCGGGCGCGGGCGACGACCCCCGGCGGCGGCTGCTCGCCGTCGGCGGCGCCTACCTGGAGTTCGCCCAGCAGCACCCCGGCCGCTACCGCACGATGTTCGGCGGGCTCTGGATGCCGGACCTGGACGCGACCACCCTGACCGCGGCCGACCTGTCCTCGCTCGGCGACGCGAGCATGGGGCTGCTCGTCGACGCGCTGGAGCGGTGCGTCGACGCGGGCATCGCCACCAGCGACGACCTGGTGGCCGACGGGGTCGCGCTGTGGGTCGGCCTGCACGGGCTCGCCCACCAGCGGGCCGTGACCGTGGCCTACCCGTGGCCGCCGGACATCGCCGAGCGCCTCATCACCGCGCTCGCCCACCTGAAGGCCGAGTAGGCCGCCGCGGGGTCGGCACGCCGCCGGTCAGGACGTCGTGCACGGTGACCTTCTCCAGCTCGGTCGCGACCGCGTCGGCCACCACCCGGTCGAGCGCGGTCAGGGACTCGTGGACGCGGCGGCCCACCGCGCACGCGGGGTCGGGGCCGTGCAGGCCGAGCATCGGGTCGTCGCCCTGGAGGAGCCGCCAGATCCGCGCGAGCGTGACCGCACCGGCCTCGACCGCGAGCTCCCAGCCCCCGTGCACACCCGGCCGCGACCGCACCAGCCCGGCCTCGCGCAGCGGGCCCAGCACGCGGCGCACGTGGACCGGGTTGACGTTGGTGCTCTCGGACAGCTCGTCCGAACTCACGGGGCGGCCCCCGGTCGAGCCCGCCAGGTAGGTCAGCACGTGCACGGCGACGGCGAACCGGGTGTTCGTCGACCTCGCCATGCGGCCGATCTTGTCATATCGCAACCACCGTGGCTACGGTTAGGCAATCCGTAACCATGATGATGACGAATTAGGGGTTCGCCATGACCGGCACCCTGCACCTGCGACGACTCGCCTGGGCGGGCGTCGAGGTCCGCCTCGGCGGCACCCGCCTGCTGATCGACCCGCTCCAACACGCCGAGCCGCTGGTCGCCGCCCTCGGGGCGCCGCGCGGGCCGCTGCCGCCGATCGACCCGCCCGCCGGGACGCACGTCCTGCTCACGCACCTGCACCCGGACCACTACGACCACGAGCTGGTCGCGCGGCTCGCGGACACCGGGACCGTCGGCTGCCACGCGCCGATCGCGCCGGTGCCGCGGGAGGCGGGCCTGCACCCGGTCCCGCAGGACCTCGGCAGCCCCCGGCGCGTCGGGTCGCCCACCGTGACACCCGTGACGTCGCTGGACTGGCGGGGCGGCGAGTCCGACCAGGTCGCCCGGGTCGTGGAGGGAGCCGGGCGGCGGATCATCCACTGCGGCGACACGATGTGGCACGGCGACTGGTGGCGGATCGCTCGCGAGCACGGCCCGTTCGACGTCGCGTTCCTGCCCGTCAACGGGGTCGTCGCGAAGTTCGAGGGCTACGAGGCCGATGTTCCGGTCACCCCGACGCCCGAGCACGCCGTCGAGGCCGCCGCCGCGCTCGGGGCGAGCACGGCCTGCGCGATCCACCACGGGCTCTTCCACAACCCGCCCACCTACGTGGAGCAGCCCGACATCGAGGGCCGCTTCCTCCGCGCCGCCGCCGCGCGGGGGGTCACGGCCGCGCTCGTGGCCGAGGGCGAACCGGTTCCCCTGCCCGTCGGGTCACCCGAACCCGACGTGTGAGGAGGTGCCTGCCGGGGTAGTCCTCCCGCTGAGAAGACCCCAGTGGCAGTCGAGGAGCCAGGTGCCCCCACCTTCGATCCGTCCGCAGGACGAGTTCCGGCTCGACGACCACGAGGTGCCGCCGCTGGCGCAGGTGCGGACGTGGATCAGGGAGGTGCTGGCCGACCTGGACCCCGACTTCGTGGCCGACACCGAACTCGTCGCGACCGAACTCGCCGCCAACGCGTTCGAGCACGCCAAGGCACCGAGGGCGATCCGCCTCGGCCGTCGGGACGGGGTCGTGCGGGTGGAGGTCGACGACGCCGCGCCGGACCTGCTGCCGCGGCCGGGGAGGTCGACGCTCGGGCAGTTCCGCGGCCGGGGGCTGGTGCTGATCGGGTCGATGGGCGCGGACTGGGGCGTCGACCGGTCCGACGACCGCAAGACCGTGTGGGCCGAGATCCCCGACCCGAACCGCCGCACGCCGTAGTCGGTCGGGCAGCGCCTCGATCACCTCGACGCAGGGAACCGCGCAGCGGTCGCGGATCCTGACGCCAGGACCCGCCACGAGCCGTTCGGGTCCGCGGCGGACCGGCCGCGGAACGAGCACGTGAGCGCGCTCGTCGCGGGCACGGGGTCGAGGTGGGAGCCCGCGTCACCGGGGGAGCGGGTCCCGTGGACCGGTTCGCCGCACGGGGCGACGCAGCCGTCGCGGACGTGCACACCGGGACCGGCGACCAGCCCGGAGCGGGTGGCGGCGTCCCGCGCCGCGCAGCAGCCCCTCGTCAAGCGCCACGGGAGAACCCCCCTCGCCGCACGACGGCGTCGTCCACGTCCATCCCGGTCACCTCCGGGTCGACCCCGTCCAGCCTCGCTGGACGGAAGCGGTCGCCGAGCGCCACGTCCTGCGGTACGCGGCGGGGGACTGGCCCGTGATCCGCTTGAACGCCACGCTGAGCGCGCTCTCCGAGCCGTAGCCGGTGTCGCGGGCGATGACGGCGATCGGCGCGGTGTCGCGGCGCAGGCGGTCCGCGGCCAGTTCGACGCGCCAGCCGGTGAGGTAGTCGACCGGTCCGCGGCCGACCACCTCGCGGAAGCGGGCCGCCATCGTCGAGCGGGACACCGCCGCCGTCCGCGCCAGTTCGGCGACCGTCCAGGCGTGGTCGGGGCGGGCGTGCACCGCGCGCAGCGCCGGGGCCACCACCGGGTCCGCGAGGCCCGCGAGCCAGCCCCCGGTGGAGCGCGGGTCGGTGGCCAGGTGGCGTCGCAGGACCTGGATCAGCATGACGACCGCGAGGTGTTCGGCGACCAGGCTCGCCGCGAGCCGGTCCTGCCGCAGCTCGGCGTCGACCTGGCCGATCGCCCACAGCGCGGAGGCGGCCTCGGGGGTGCCCGCGGGCACGTGCAGGACCGGCGGCAGGGCGTCCAGCAGCAGGGCCCGCGCGCGCTCGCCGAACGAGAAGCCGCCGCCGATCAGGTCGACGTCGGCACCCGTGCCCGCCCGCGCCGGACCGGTGCCCGCCGCGGCGAAGAGCGGGCCCGCGGGCACCGGGTCGGTCGGGGCGCCGCCCGCGAGCCGGAAGCCGCGCGACCGGGTGAGCAGGAAGCAGTCGCCCTCCGCGAGGTCGACGGCCTCGGGTTCGCCCTCGACGGTCAGCCTGCACCGACCCCGCCGCACGGTGTTGAACTTGACGCCCTCCGGCGGGTCGAACGCCACCGCCCAGTCGCCGCCCGCGACCAGGCCGGACGACAGGTAGGCGCGGGTGTCGAGCAGCGACAGGACGTTCTGGAGCGGATCCACCGGACCTCATCCTGGACGATGGCTAAAGAATGCTGGACCCTGAACCATGGAGAGTCCATCCCGGTGATCGTACCGTTCTCCTCATGACAGCAACGCTCCCCTTCACCGCGCGGACCACCGCGACCGAGGTCCTCGACGGCGTGGACCTCACCGGACGCCGGATCGTCGTGACCGGCGGCGCCTCCGGCCTCGGCGCGGAGACCGTCCGCGTCCTCGCGCGCGCCGGTGCCGAGGTCACGGTCGCCGTGCGCGACCCGGCCGGGGCGGCCGGTCTGGTCGCCGAACTGCCCGAGCGTGCCGTGCGGGCGGTCGCGCTCGACCTGGCCGACCTCGACTCCGTCGCCGCGTTCGCGCGAGGCTGGTCGGGTCCGCTCGACGTGCTCGTGGCCAACGCGGGCGTGATGGCGGTCCCGGAGCGCGTGCTCACCGCCGCGGGCTGGGAACTCCAGCTCGCCACCAACTTCCTCGGCCACTTCGCGCTGGCCACCGCGCTGCACGGCCACCTGCGCGCGGCGGGCCGGTCCCGGATCGTGGTCGTCGCCTCCGGCGCGCACCGCGACGTCCCGTTCGACTTCGCCGACCCGCAGTTCGAGCGGCGGCCCTACGACCGCTGGACCGCCTACGGGCAGTCGAAGACCGCCGACGTCCTGCTCGCCGTGGGCGCGTCCCGCCGGTGGGCGGCGGACGGCGTGACGGCCAACGCCGTCAACCCCGGCTGGGTGATGACCGGTCTGCAACGCCACGTCGACGACGCCGCGATGAAGGCCATGGGCGCGATGGACGAGGACGGCGCCATCATCGAGCAGCCGTACTCCAAGACCCTGGCCGAGGGCGCCGCCGCCTCCGTGCTGCTGGCGGGCTCACCGCTGGTGGAGGGGCTGACCGGCCGCTACGTCGAGGACAACCGGGTGGCGCCGACCGTGCGGCCGGGCGACGAACGGCCGGGCGGGGTGGCCGAGCACGCCGTCGACCCCGAGGCGGCCGACCGGCTGTGGGAGTACGCCTCGCGCGCGCTCTGAGCCGCGGTCACGGCGTGCGGACCCGAGGCGACGCGGCGTGCAGCACCAGCGCCTCCCGCCGCTGGTGGACGGTCAGGTAGCGCAGGCCGTCGTCACCCGCCCGGAACGCGCGGCGCGACCGCCGGGGCAGCCACACCAGCCCGCCGGGCCGCAGGTCGACGGTGTCCAGCTCGGTGGTCAGGCTGCCGCCGCCCTGGAGCACGACGACCAGCGAGTCCAGTTCGGGCCCGGCGTGCGCCTCGATGCCCGCGCCCGGTGGCAGCCAGATGACGTTGGAGTCCAGGTCGCGCTCCCGCGACCGCAGCTTCCACAGCACCTCGGTCGCCTCCGGCCGCGACGGGTCGCTCCAGTCGCCGACGACGTGGGGCAGCGGCGTCGTGGCCGCCTTGCCGATCCGGACGCGCCAGGTCTCGGGACCGCGTTCGACGTAGTCCCAGTGGTGGCTGCCGGGGTGCTCGACGTCGAACTCGTCCCGCAGGCGCAGCGGGTCGTGGTCGTCCACCAGCACGAACGACTCGCCGACTCCCAGGGCGTCGTAGGCCCGGAACGTCGTCGGGTTCCTGTCCGGTCCGCGCAGCGGGCGTACGTCGATTTCCTGGACCGCCATGGTGTGCCCCCTCAGTACCGATCGCCCATTTATACAAGTCGGCTTTGTGTAAACTCAAGTCGTGATCAACACCCCCGAGCACCGGTGAGCACCCCCGAAGCGCCCGCCGGGCGTCGGCGCGAGGTGCTCGACCTGCTGCGCGGGTCGGCCGGGTCGCTGAGCGTGGCGGAGGTCGCCGACCGGTTGGACGCGCACCCCAACACCGTCCGGTTCCACCTGGACGCGCTCGTCCGCGCGGGTCGGGTGGAGAGGGTGCGCCTGCCGCCCTCCGGGCCCGGCCGTCCTCCGCTGGTGTTCCGTGCGCGCCCCGGAATGGACCCGGCGGGGCCGCGCAACTACCGGGCGCTGGCCGCCGTGCTGGCCGAAGGCCTCGCCGCGGGGCCGGATCCCGCCGCGAACGCGGTGGCGGCGGGCCGGGCCTGGGGCGCGCGGCTGCTGGAGCCGCGGGACGCGGTCGTCCCGACCGAGGCGGGCGTCCGGACCCTGGTGGGGCTGCTCGACGACCTCGGGTTCGAGCCGGAGTGGCCGTCGTCCGGTTCTGCCGAACGGGTCGGCCTGCGGCACTGCCCGTTCCTGGAGGTCGCCCGCGCCAGGGCCGAGGTCGTCTGCTCGCTGCACCTGGGGCTCATGCGCGGCGCGGTGGCCTCGCTCGGCGCGCCCGTCACCGTGGACCGGCTGGAACCGTTCGCGGAACCCGACCTCTGCCTGGTGCACCTGTCCACACCGGACTCGACGACGCGGGGAGGCGGACGGTGATGGAGACGGGACGGGCGGTGGCCGTCGCGGTGGCCTTCCTCTGGCTCGGCATGGTCCTGGCGATCTCCTTCCTGGAGGCGCCCCTCAAGTTCCGCGCGCCGGACGTCACCGTCCGAACAGGACTCGGCATCGGCCGGATCGTGTTCCGCGCGCTCAACGCCGTCGAATCCGTCCTGGCCGCGGTCCTCGTGGTCGTGGCCGTCCTCGGTGGACCACCGCCGGACGCCGTGGTCGCGGGCGCGGTGGCCGTCGGAGTGCTGCTGGTGCAGCTGGTCGCCGTCCGGCCCCGGCTCACCCGCCGCTCCGACCTCGTCCTCGCCGGGGCGGACGTGCCGCGCTCGCGCGGCCACCACGTGTACGTGGCCCTGGAGGTCGTGAAGGTCGTCGCCCTCGTGACCGCCGGGGTCCTGCTGCTCGGCTGAGAGCGCTCCGGTCCGCCTCAGAACCGCCCGAACAGCCAGCGGCCCGCCCCGCTCGCCGCGGGGTCGAGGCAGAAGTCCCGCACCACCTCCACGATCTCCGCCACCGAGACCGACCCGTCCCGGTCGCGGTCGACGGCCGCGAGCACGGCGGAGGCCTCGTCGTCGGACAGCCCGCACGCGCGCAGCAGCCGGGAGAACTCGGCACCGTCCACGACACCGTCGGTGTCGGTGTCGACCAGCAGCAGCACCGCCTCGGCCAGCGGCCGGACGTCCGCGTCGAACCCGTCGTCGCCGGTGGCCCCGTCCAGCAGGCGGCGGTACTCGGCCTGGCTGACGGAACCGTCGGCGTCGGTGTCGCAGCGGCGCTCCACCGCCCGCCACAGCGCGCGGTACCGCTCGCGGACCGCCAGCGCGGTCGGCGACCCCGGCGGCTCGCCGAAGGCCTGGACCAGGCGCAGCGCGAACACCTCGAAGTCGTCGGGGGTGAGACGGCCGTCCCCGTTCGCGTCGAGGGCGCTGAACCGCGCGGAACCGCCGGGCGCGGCCGGAGCCCCGTCCCGCAGCCGGGCGCCGCTCCAGGCGATCACGCTCTCGTGCCCGGCCGCGAGCACGTCGGCGTGCGTCGCCCCGCCGTGCCGGTCGAAGCGCACGGCCGTGCCGGTGCCGCGCAGGTCCGCGACGAACCGCTCCACGACCTGCACGGGCACGACCTCGTCGGAGTCCCCGGCCGTGATGTACACCGGCCGGTCCATCCTGGTGACGGGGACGCGGCAGGCGTGCAGCACCCGGTCGATGCCGGGCCGCGCGCGGATGCCGGTGATCCCGGTGGCGTCGTTGGTCTGCCGGTTGATCGCGCGGAACACGTCGACCAGCGTCGCCCTGGACGCCACCTCGACGAGCCTGCCGCCCGCGTCGGTGAGGAACGGGCGCGCGTCGAAGTCCGGGTGCGACGCGCGCAGCCCCGCGAGCAGGAACGGCAGCAGCACGGACACCGTGCTCGCCCCGTCGTGGGTCAGCAGGTCGACGAGCTGGGGCAGGTGCACCGGTGGAGCCAGCGCGACGGTGCCGCGGAAGTCGAGGTCGGGCGCGTAGTGCCCGGCCATCAGCCCGACGAACAGCGCCGCGTGGGCGCCCTGGGAGAACCCCGCCACGAGCCAGGACCTCCCGACGTGGCCGTGCAGCCCCCGCGCGGCGCGGACGATGTCGATGACGTCGTCCGCGACCGCCTCGCCGTTGAAGTACGGGTGCGGGCCGGACGTGGCCAGCCCCTCGTAGTCGGTCGCCGCCACCACGTAGCCCGCCGCCAGCCACCGCGCCACGTGCTCGCGTTCGAGCCTGCTCAGGCCCGCCCGCGAGGGGGCGCAGCGGTCCGCGAGGCCGGTGGTGCCGTGGGCGAAGCTCACCACCGGCCAGCCGCCCGTCGGAGGGGCCGCGGCGGGCAGGAACACCGATCCGCTGACCTCCCGCCGCACCCCGTCGTGGCCCACGCCCTGGTACACGACCCTGATCGCGTCGGCCGCGTGCTCCGGCCAGAACGCGGTGGGCAGGCAGGCGCGGTTCAGGACCGTGCCCGCCTCGTGCGCGGTCGTCCGGGGTCGGGCCACCGGAACCTCCCTCTGCCGGTGCCGGGGTGGCACCGGACGTCGAACGGCGGTCTGCGGCTCGGAAGATAGCCGGACCCCCGCCCCGGCAGGCCCCCGTTCACCCGCCGGGGCCGCCGCGTAGCCCGTCTGCCGCAGCGGGGAGGTGGTCGTCAGCCGTTCGAGCGGTGCTCGGGGTCGTCCGCCGGGGCGAGCGGGCACGACGGCGCGGGATCCGGCACCGGCGCGGCGATCTGGTGCGGTGGTCGGACTCCGCGGCCGGGACGAGGGGTCCCGCACCTCCTGTCGCGCCGACCTTCCGACCTCTCGTCCCTTGTCCGGCGACCGCGTGCCGCGTCATGATCACCGACGATCGGCACCGCCCGGTGCGGACCCGTGGTCAGGCAGGAAGAGGACGCCCGTGACGCAACCCCGGTACCGCCGCCGACCGGGGGAGCACGGCGTTCGCGCCGTCTCCCTCATCCTGGCCGTCGCACTGGTGGGAGTCGGCCTCGCGGGCTCCGCGAGCGCGCGGACCGAGCCCGGCGGGGACCCGATCCGGGTCATGGTCGTGGGCGACTCGATGTCGCACGGCGCCGAGGGCGACTGGACCTGGCGGTACCGGCTGTGGCAGTGGTTCCGGGACCAGGGCGTCGCCGTCGACTTCGTCGGCCCCTACCGCGGCACCCAGGACGCCGCCGTCGCCGCGCCCCCGGCCGTGCCGCCCCTCCAGGGCGACGAGCCCGCCCCGCCCGGCGGCCCCCGGACCTCGGGCGCGTACGCCGCGGGCGCGGAGGCGTTCGACAGCGACCACTTCGCGGTCTGGGGCCGCCAGGCCGCCCAGGACAAGGGCCTGATCCGCGAGCAGGTCGCCCTGCACCAGCCCGACTACGTGCTGGTGGGGCTCGGGTTCAACGACCTCGGCTGGTTCGTCAGCGGACCGGAGGGCACCCTCGACAGCATGAGGACGCTGGTCGAGCAGGCCCGAGCGGCCAAGCCGGACGTCCGGTTCGCGCTGGCCAACGTCCCCCAGCGCACGAGGATGGACGGCCGCGAGGACCTGCCCCGCAACACCGACGCCTACAACGCGATGCTGGCCGCCGCGATCCCGTCGTGGAGCACCCCGACCTCCCCGGTGGCACTGGTCGACTGGCGCGGCAACTACGCGTGCGAACTCGACGGCTGCCCGGACGGCTACGACGGCCTGCACCCCAACGCCACGGGCGAGTACAAGATCGCCCAGGCCTTCGAGCGCACCCTGCACGACGGCTACGGACTCGGCTCCGCCGTGCCCGCCGTCCCGACCGACGTGCCCGCCCGCCCTACCCCGGTGCCGACCGGCGTCGTCGCGAGCGCGAGCCCCGGCGGGATCACGGTCACCTGGGACGCCGTCTTCGGCGCCTACGGCTACACCGTGCGGAGCAGGCTCAAGGGCGCCGCCGACTGGGCCGGGTCGAGGGCGGCGGCGAACCGCCACGACACCGCGTGGACCGTGGACGGGCAGGAGTGGGAGTACCAGGTCCGCACCGACAACGGCGACCAGGTGCGGTCCGACTGGTCCCCGGTCGTCAGCGCCGTGGCCCACCCGCTGACGGCACGGGGGCCGAGCGACATCGTCACCCGCGCCACCGCCACGGGCGTGGACGTCTCGTGGAACGAGCCGACCGGCGAGCACACCTCGACCATCGACCGCTACCAGATCCTCACGCTGGACAAGGACGTCCCCGGCGCCTGGCTCGGCGGCACGGCGGTGAAGGGCAGGTCGGTCCACGTCGACGGCCTCGTGCCCGGCCACCGCTACACCGTCGCGGTCGCGACCTGGAACGCCGCGGGCGGCGGCATCCCCGCGGGCGCCCGTCCCGTGGTGGTCGGAGCAGGCACCCCCGCGCCGCCGACGGACCTGCGGGTCACGTCGACCGACCCCACCACCGTGCGGCTGCGGTGGACCGGGTCGAGCGGGGCGGCCGGGTACCGCGTGTGGGTGCGCGACGTCAACGGCGGCGAACCCGCCAGGGTGGACGGGAACGTGGTCGAGGCCACCGAGCACGGCATCGCCTACCTGTTCCCCGGTGTGTGGAACTACGAGTTCTGCGTGACCGCGATCAACGGCGAGGCCGAGTCGGGCAGGTCCGACTGCGTCGTGGCACCCCGACCCTGGGGCAGGTGACGCGTTCCGGTCGCCGCCGATGAGTTCCGGGCGTCCGCCGGGTCTACCCCTTGTGGACACCCAGAACCTCGCTGACCTCTACCGGCTGCCCGCCCTCGACTGGTCGTCGGTCACCGCCCGGCTCGACGCGGGCTGCGACCAGGCGCCCGGCGCGGGCGGGCCCGACCGGCACACGACGTGGCTCACGACCCTCGACCCCGACGGCGGCCCGCACGTCACCGGGATCGGCTCGCTCTGGGTCGACGGCCGCTTCTGGTTCGAGACCGGCCAGGGCACCCGCAAGGGCCGCAACCTGGCCCGCGACCCGCGGTGCGCGCTCTCGCTCGCCACCCGCGAGTTCGACCTCGTGGTCGAGGGCACCGCCGAGGTCGTGACCGACCGCGACACCCTCATCCGTCTGGCCGCGACCTGGGCGGAGGGCGGCTGGCCGTGCGAGGTCGACGAGTCGGGCACCGCCCTCACCGCGCCGTTCAGCGCACCGTCGGCGGGCACGCCGCCGTGGTCGGTCTACCGCGTCACCGCCAGGTCGGCGCACGCCGTGGCCACGGTCGAGCCGGGCGGCGCCACCCGCTGGACCTTCTGACGCGCTGTCGGGGACCGCCGGAGCGGGGTTGCGCTGAGCAACTGACGTAACCCCTTCGGGTGGCGCGCCGATGATCAAGGTATGCGTGCAACCGACGACTCCGGTACCGAGCTCGACGCGGAGTTCCAGATCGAGCGGGACGGCGACCACCTCGACCTGGTGCTGATGAGCAGGAGCGGGAGATCGAGGGCGCGGGAGAGCCGCAACCCCCACTACAACGTCGCCCTCGAACTCCTGCTCGGCAGGCTCCGCGATCTCGACGCGGTGCTGGAGAGCGGCGCCGTCGACTCGGGCCCGGCCCGGAAGCGGCCCGAGTCGGAGCGCGTGATCCTCGACTCGCCGGTGGTGCTGGCCGACGTGCGCGACATCGAGGAGTTCCGCAAGCAGCTGAGCACCCGCCAGGGACGGATCGGCAGGACCCCGGACGGCAACACCACCAAGCGGATCCGGCTCCGGCTGCGCGTACCCGGCTACACCGCCACCGACGCCGACCGGCTGGCGGACGACCTGGCACGGCCGCCGAGCGGGCCCGACGAGTTGCCGGTGGCGACGCAGGAGTTCGCCGACCGGCTGCACTTCGACCTGCCCTGGCTGGAGAAGGTCGTCACGCTGCTCCAGCACCGCAAGCAGGTGGTGCTGCACGGGCCGCCCGGAACGGGGAAGACCCACCTGGCGCGGGAACTGGCGCGCCACATCACCGACCCGACGGCGATCCGCCTCGTCCAGTTCCACCCGTCGTACTCCTACGAGGACTTCTTCGAGGGGTTCCGGCCGCGCGCCAGCGGCGGGAGCGCGACCTTC
>NZ_DBNGPQ010000015.1:0-36166 GCF_057122925.1 Umezawaea sp.
GGTTCCGTCCTGAGACGGAACCGACCCTCTCCCTTTCACCCAGCAGGGTGAACACGGCACACTCTGTCGCGTGATGGCCGCCCCCTGGCTCGACGTGCTCGACGAGACGATCGGGGCTTGCACGACGCACAACCGCCCCGACCTGGCAGAACGGTTGCGCGAGAAGCGGGCCCGACAACTGGATCCCAAGCTCAGAGTGCTGGTGATCGGCGAGGCGAAGCAGGGCAAGAGCCAACTGGTCAACGCCCTCGTGAACGCCCCCGTGTGCGCGGTCGGTGACGACATCACCACGACCGTGCCCACTTTCGTGCAGCACTCCGAGACCCCGTCCGCCGCCCTGGTCCGCAACCCGGCGGCCAGACGCGCGATCACGGACAACCCGACCGAGCGCGTGCCGGTGGCCCTCGACCAGCTCGCCAAGGAGGTCAGCGCCGGGCACTCGGGCGAGGTCGTCCGGGCCGAGGTCGGCATCCCCCGCGCGCTGCTCACCTCCGGGCTCGTGCTGATCGACACCCCCGGTGTCGGCGACCTGCGGTCCGCGCACACCGCCAGCACGTTCGCCGCCCTGATGCAGGCCGACGCGGTGCTGCTGGTGTCGGACGCGACGAGCGAGCTGACCGCCACCGAGCTGGCGCTGCTCAAGCAGGTCGTGACGAACTGCCCCAACGTGACCGTGGTCCTCACCAAGACCGACATCTGCCCGCAGTGGCGGCGGGTGCTGGAGACCAACCAGGCCCAGCTCGCCCGCGCGGGCGTGAGCGCCAAGGTGTTCGCCGTGTCGTCGGCGCTGCGGCTGAGGGCCGCGCAGACCGGCGACAAGGTCCTCAACGCCGAGTCCGGCTTCCCCGACCTGCTGGCGTGCGTGCAGCGCGACATCGTGGCGGCGGCCGACCAGCTGGCGCGCCGGGTGGTGGCCGTGGCCGCCGCGTCGGCGATCCAGCAGCTCGTGGCACCGCTGAAGCAGGAGCTGACGGTGCAGAACACCAAGCGCACCGAGGACACCATCGGCGCGCTGCACGAGGCCCAGCGCCGCGTGGACGAGCTGCGGCGGCGGTCGGCGCGGTGGCAGACCGTGCTGGCCGACGAGATGGCCGACCTGGTGTCCGACATCGAGTTCGACCTGCGCGACCGGACCCGCAAGATCCTCCGCGAGGTGGACAAGACGTTCGACGAGGCCGACCCCGCCAAGGGCTGGGACTCCTTCGAGCAGTGGCTGGAGGACAACCTCACCGAGGCGGGCGCCAAGAACTTCGCCTGGCTGCTCGACCGGTCGGAGTGGGTCGCGGAGAAGGTCGCGAAGAGCTTCCCCGTCTACCGCGAGGACCTGCTGCCCGGCTCGATCTTCCCCGAGGACGTGCTGGAGCGGATCTCCGCGATCGAACGGCCGAACATCGAGAAGTTCACCGTCAGCCAGAAGCTGTTCACCGGCCTGCGCGGCTCCTACGGCGGCGTGCTGATGTTCGGCCTCGTCACCAGCCTCGCCGGGATGCCGCTGATCAACGTCGTGTCGATCGGCGCGGGCGCGCTGTTCGGCGGCAAGAGCATCAAGGACGAGGGCGACGCCCGGCTCAAGCGCCGCCAGGCCGCCGCGAAGAACGCCGCCCAGCGGCACGTCGACGACTTCTTCATCAAGTTCAGCAAGGACTGCCGCGACGCGGCCCGGCACGTGCAGCGCAGCCTGCGCAACCACTTCAGCACGCTGGCGGAGGAGTTGCAGGAGACCCTCCTGGAGTCCGCGCGCAGCGCGCGGCGGGCCGTGCAGGACGACGCGAGCAAGCGCGAGCGCCGCACCCTGGAGGTGCGGCAGGAACTGGACAAGCTGGTGGAGCTGTACAAGCGGGTGCAGGTGCTCGGGGGGTCCCAGGTGGCGCTGGGGATCTCGGCGTGAGGTCCCGTCGCGGCGGCGCGGCCGTCGGGTGCCGTGCCGCGGTGGAGCCGAGGTGAGCCTGGAGAACAAGGTCCTCGGCCTGCTCAACGAGGCCCTGATCGTCTACCGCGACAGCCCGCGCGCGACGAGCTGGCTGCGCAACCAGCTCGTGCGGTTCGGCGAGCCGGTGCGGATCGCCGTCGCGGGCTCCCCGCGGATCGGCAAGTCCACGGTGGTCAACGCGCTGCTCGGCGAGGAGTTCACGCCGGGGACCGGGTTCACCTGGTACCGCGACGGCGAGCGCGCGCGGGCCACCGCGTTCACGCCGAGCGGGCCGCAGGAGGTGCCGGTGGTGCGCCGCGACGGCAAGGCGCACGTCGACATGGGCGTGTGGGACCGCGTCGACCGGCTGATCGTCGACTGGCCGACGCGGGCGCTGCGCGACGCGACGATCATCGACACGCCCGCCAGCGCGACGAGCGACCAGGTGTACCGCGAGTCCGACGCGGTCCTGTACCTGATGCGGCACCTCCAGGACGTGGACCTGCGGTACCTCCAGGCCGCGCACGAGAACCCGATCGCGCGGTCGTCGCCGATCAACACCGTGGTGGTGCTGGCGAAGGCCGACGAGATCGGCGCGGGCCGGATCGACGCGCTGTCGTCGACCAAGCAGATCGCCCGCCGCTACCGGCGCGAGGTGCGCGTGCGGCCGCTGTGCCAGAACGTGGTCGCGGTCGCCGGTCTGATCGCCGTGGCGGCCAGGACGATGCGGCCGGAGGAGTTCACCGCGCTGGCGGCGCTGGCCGCGCTCCCGCGGGCCGAGCTGGAGGACCACCTGCTGTCGGCGGACCGGTTCGTCGGCGGCGACTTCCCGATCGCGATGGACCCTTCGGTGCGGCAGGCGCTGCTGGAGCGGTACGGCATCTTCGGCGTGCGGCTGACCGCCACGCTGGTCCGCCAGGGCTTCGACACGCAGGTCAAGCTGGTGACGCAGCTGGTGCAGCGCAGCGGTCTCGGTGAGCTGCGCGACTCGATCGGCCAGTACTTCACCGAGCGCCGCGAGGTGCTCAAGGCCCGCTCCGCCCTGCTGGCGCTGGACGTCGTGCTGCGCGCGGAGCCCAAGCCCGCGGCGCGCAAGATCGTGATGGACCTGGAGCGGATCGTCGCGAGCGCGCACGACGTGCACGAGCTGCGGCTGCTCGCCGCGCTCCAGGGCGGTCGCACGCGGCTGCCCGGCGCGCTGGAGGTCGAGGCGGCGAGGATCGTCGGCGGCCACGGCACGGCCGTGCAGGCACGGCTCGGGCTGGAGTACGAGGCCGAGGAGACCGAGCAGCGGTACCTGATCGCCGACCTGCTGGCGAAGTGGCGGGAGCAGGCCGCGAACCCGGTGCTGGACCAGGACCAGCGGCGGGCCGCGACCGTGGTCGTCCGGTCGTGCGAGGGGATGCTGTCGGGTCTGGGCTGATCCCGTCGGGGATCATGGGAGGTATGACGACCCTCACGACGCCGCGGCTGTCCATGGTCCGCTGGCGCGAGGAGCACCTCGTGGAGCTGCTCGTGCTGGCGGGTGACCAGCGGATCGTGCGCTACATCGTCGACGGCGAGCCGTGGAACCGGGAGTACGCGACGGAACGGCACCGGTCGGTGCTCGCGCACTGGCGGCGCTACGGGTACGGGTGGCGCGCCGTGCTCGACCGGGAGACGGGCGAGTTCCTCGGGGTGGCGTCGATGACGCGCCGCAACGCCGAGGCGATCGAGCTGGGCTGGTGGGTGGCGCCCGCCGCGTGGGGGCGCGGGCTCGCGACCGAGATGGCGGCCGCGGTGCGCGACGCGGCGTTCGAGCAGCCCGGCGTGCGCCGGGTCGTGGCGCAGCACCAGGACGGCAACGACGCCTCGGGGCGGGTGATGACGAAGATCGGGCTGGTGCACGACCACAGCGAGGTGGACGAGGACCAGGCGGGTCGGCTCGTGCACGTCTACGTGGGGTACCCGGCGGACGCCTGATCCCCCCTGGCTACGCGGTCACGGCCTTCAGCGCCTGCCGCACGACGCGCACCGCCGCGCTCGCCGTCCGGCGCGGGTCGGTGACCAGGTACAGGGTCGACTCGGGCAGTTCGGCCACGCTGCGCAGCGTGCCCGCGGCGAGCTGGTCGGCCACGGAGACCCTGGGCAGCACGGACAGGCCGAGACCGGCCACGACGCACGAGCGCGCGGCCTCGATGCTGCCGAACCTGGTGGGGTGCGCGCCGGACAGCTCGCGGGCGAACCGGTCGGTGTAGGAGCAGCCCTCCTCCAGCAGGAAGTACCGGCCGGTGTCCGGGTGGTCCGGCGCGGCGACGAGGTCGATGCGCTCGGTGCCCACCGGCGCGGCGTCCAGGGTGGTGCTCGGCGGCTCGTCCTCCAGCACCAGCGCCAGGTCGAGGGCGCCGTCGTGGACCGCGTCCAGCGCTCGGCGGGTGCCCACCGGCGTCAGGTGCACGGTGACGCCCGGCCAGCGCCGGGAGAGGTCCGCGATGATGGCGGGCAGGCGGTAGGCGCACACGGACTCCGGCGCGCCGAGGCGGACGTCGCCCGCCACCGCCGGGGTGCCCTGGACGGTGTCGAGCAGCCTCTGCTCGGCGGCCAGGACCTCCTGCGCGGCGGCCAGCACGCGCTCGCCCGCCTCCGTGGGCCGCGCGCCCGTCGGGAGCCGGTCGAAGAGCCGCGCGCCGAGGTGGCGTTCGAGGAGCTTGATGTGGGTCGTGACGGTCGACTGCACGACGTGGAGCTCGGCGGCGGTGGCGGTGAAGCTGCCCGTCCTGGCGAGGACCTGAAGCGTCCGGAGGAGCCGGGTGTCCATGGATCGATGTTATCGATTGTCGCTATCGCTTGTCATCGTTGGACGCGATCAACCGTGGTGGGGATGCTGGGGGCATGACGGAAATCCTGCGGTACACGGCGTTCAGCACCGACCCCGAGGGCGGGAACCGGGCCGGGGTGGTGCTGGACGCCCGAGGTCTGACCGACGCCGAGATGCTCGCCGTCGCCGCTTCGGTGGGGTACTCGGAGACGGCGTTCGCGGTGCCCGGCGGGGATCGGGCCTTCGACGTGCGGTACTTCAGCCCGGTCGTGGAGGTGCCGTTCTGCGGGCACGCGACGATCGCGACCGCCGTGGCGCTCGGGGAGCGGATCGGGGACGGCGAACTGGTGTTCTCGACGAGGGCCGGGGAGGTCCGGTTGAGCACGGCCGGGGGTCGGGCGAGCCTGACGAGCGTGCCGACCCGCTCCGTCGCGGCTCCGGACTCCGTGGTGGAGGGGGCGCTGGCGGCCCTCCGGTGGGACGCGGCGGACCTGGCCTGGCCGGTGCACGTGGCGCACGGCGGGGCCGGGCACCTGATGGTGGGGGTGGGGTCGCGGGAGCGGTTGGCGGCGCTGGACTACGACTTCTCGGCGTTGGGGGACGTGCTGCGCTCGGCCGGCTTGATCACGGCACACCTGTTCTTCCAGCGGGCTGGTGGTGTGTTCGACGTTCGGGAGCCGTTTCCCGTTGGCGGGGTGGTGGAGGACGCCGCGACCGGGGCCGCCGCCGCCGCTTTTGGTGGGTACTTGCGGGAATTGGGAATGGTGGGGGACGGGCGGAGCCTGGTGCTCCACCAGGGGGTGGACATGGGACGTCCCAGTGAGTTGTTCGTGGAGGTGAGGGGGGATGACGACCGGGTCGTGGTGAGCGGGGCGGCCGTTGCGTTGTGATTCCTGCGCCTCGGGGTTCGGTCGAGCCGGCCCGGCGTTCGGCCGAGGTGACCTGGGGACCCCTCGTGCGAGCCTTCGATCGGGACGGGGGGCGGCCCCGAAAGCCTGCCCGATCAAATCCCACGTCGAATCGACCACACCCCCGCACCTGGACCACCGCCCCCGGACCAGGGACCCGGGACTCCACATTGACCCGTTCGACGGGTGGCGGCCCACCCCGATCGGGGCTACATACAGCGTGTGCCCGAGTTGGAGTTGCGCCACCTGCGAGCGGTCTGCGCGATCGCCGAAGAAGGCAGTGTCACGAAGGCCGCCACCCGGCTCGGGTTGACGCAGCCCGCGATGAGCGCGCAGCTGAGGACCGTCGAGCGGATCATCGGCGGGCGGCTCTTCGAGCGCACGCCCGGTGGCAGCGTGCCCACCGACCTGGGCAGGCAGGTCGTCGGCACCGCCCGGCTCGTCTTGGACGAGGTGGGCCAGCTGCTCAGCTCGGCGCGCGAGCGGACGCGGAACCCGGTGTGCGGGCCGCTGGTGGTCGGCGGGGTGCCGCTGCTGTTCTTCGGGCAGTTCGTCGAGGAGCTGCGGCGGGTCATCCCGTGCTCCGAGGTGCGGTCCGAGATCACCTCCGGCTCCTCCGAACTGCTGGAGCTGCTGGTGGCGGGCGGCGTGCAGCTCGCGGTGTTCGACCGGTTCGAGGGGATGGAGCAGCGGGAGCTGCGCGGTGTCGAGGTCCGCACGCTCGTGACGGAGCCGCAGTTCGTGGCGGTCCCCGACTGGGACCCGTTGGGGGAGCAGGAGGAGATCGACCTGGCCCAGCTCGCGGAGCGCGACTGGGTCGCGCCGCCCGCCGAGCAGATCGGGCAGCGGGTGCAGATCTTCCAGGCCTGCGCCGAGGCGGGCTTCACGCCCCGGCTGGCGCACCACGTGACCGAGGCGGGCACGGCGCGCGGGCTGGTCGCCGGTGGGGCGGTGTCGTTCGCCGCGGCCCCGTCGCGCAGCGGGGACGGCATCGTCGTCCGGCCGCTGCGCGGCGCGCCGATCACGACCGACCTGCTGGTGGCGACCCGGCGGGAGGGCCCGGCGGCGGGCCGCGCGCACGAGGTGTTCGCGTGCGCGGCCCGCGCCTACCGGTCCGTCCTGTCCCGCAACCCCCGCTACGAGCGCTGGTGGGACGAGCACCCCGAGGCGCACGCCGACCTGGACGCGGCGCTGGTGGTCAGCTCGCGCTGACCCGGACGGCCTCCCCGACCGGGTCAACGGCCACGTGCCCGCGATCACCGCCGCACAGCGGACCTACGCGGCGCTCATCGGGAACGTGCGCCGCCTCACGCCAGACCTCCTACGTCGGATCGATCAAGTGGCCCGGCCGACCCGGCTGAACCCCGACAAAACCGTCGGAGAGATCGGATGAACAGGCTCGTCTTTCCGCGAACGCCACGTGAATTCCAGATGACCCTTGTCAGAATGGGGACATGACGCAGCCATTCACGGACGACCTGCATCCGGCCCTGCCGTATCCGGGGACCCGGCCGGATGCCTGCTTCGTCCACCTCGACGGCGAGGGGTGGCCGGTCACCCCGGACGCCTCGACCGACTCCGGGTGGCGGGTCGCACCGGACCGGCAGGACCTCGACGACTGGCTCGCCGACCGCGGTGAACCCCCGCTGGCGGCGCGGATGCCGGTGCTCGCGTACGGCTCGAACGCGAACCCCGCGAAGGTGACCTGGCTGCGCGACGAGATGGGCCTGAGCGGACCCGCGGTGGTCCTGCGGGCCCGCTGCGAGGGCATCGCGGCGGTGTGGGCGGCGGGGCTGCGGGCGCGGGACGGCGAGCGGCCCGCGACGCTGGCCGCCGCTCCCGGCGTCGTGGAGGAGCACGCCGTCTGGATGGCCACGGCCGACCAGCTGCGGGTGCTCGACCGGTGCGAGGGCCGCGGGCTGCGCTACCGGCTCGTGCGGCTGCACACCGGCCGCGTCACGCTGTTCGACGGCTCCGAGGTGGACTCCGTGCTCGCCTACACCGGCGCGGGGATGCGGCGGATGCCGCTGCTCGTGCACGGCGTGCAGGTGCGGTGCTCCGAGGTCGGCCAGCGCTGGGCCCGCGGGCTCAACGGGTGGGCGGCCGAGTCCGACGGCCTCGACCTCACACCCGTGCTCGGCGACCCGTCGCCGGACGACTGGCCGGACCGGCTGTTCGTCTACGGCACCCTCCAGCCCGGCGGCTCGCACTGGCCGCTGCTGGAGCAGCGCGTGGAGGGTGCGCCGGTCGCCGTGACGCTGCCCGGCACCCTGCACGACACCGGTCGGGGCTACCCGGCGCTGCGGCCCGGCGACGGCCCCGGCGTTCCGGGTCACCTCGTGCGGCTGAGCGCCCCGGAGGCGGCGTTCCCGGTCCTCGACGAGTACGAGGGCGACGAGTACCGCCGCGGTCGCGTCGTGCTGCCCGACGGCACCGTGAGCTGGACGTACCTGTGGGGCGGGAGCGTCGACGGGATGCCAGTCCTCGCCGACGGCTGGACGGCGCGGACACCTTCCGCCAGCTAGGTACTCGATTTGGTGAATTTCCGACAATCGGAGCCAACCACCGGGCAACCCCTCACGTCCTACTGGTAGGACCTCGATCGAGCCGTCCCCCGGACGGCCTACCAGGGAGGACTGACATGAGCCGACGACTGATCGCCTGCGGTTTCCTCGGGCTGGCGCTGGTGGTGGCCGCGTGCGGCACCGAGCAGGCCGCCGACGGCGGGGCCGTGCCCTCGATCTCCAAGCAGGCGCCGTCGTCGTCCTCGGCGCCCGCGCCGTCGCCCCAGTCGCCGTCGCCCCAGTCGTCGGCGCCACCGGCCGCCGCCCAGGCGCCGCAGTCCACCAGGTGCGTCGGCGACTCGCTCTCGGCCAAGGTCGAGCAGGAGGACGCCGGGGCGGGCCAGCGCTACGCCGAGCTGGTCTTCACCAACACCGGCGCCGCCCCGTGCACGCTGACCGGGTACAGCGGGTTCCAGCTGCTCGCCGATGGCGTCGACGTCCCCACGTCGACCACGCGCTCCCTCGACCCCGGCCCCACGACGGTGACCGTGGCGCCGAACGCGTCCGCGGTGGCCAACCTGCGCTGGACCGTCGTCCCCACCGGCGACGAGAGCGTGACCGGCCCGTGCGAGCCCGAGGCGAACGCGGCGGCGGCCATCGCGCCGGACGACACGAAGCGGATCGAGTTCCCCTGGACCTTCGGTCCGGTGTGCGGTGGCGGAGAGATCCAGATGAGCGCGTTCTACGCTGCCTAGGTGATCGAATCCAACGTCACCGGCCACGCGGGCGAACTCGCGGTCCACACCTGGCCGAACCTGGAGGCCCGATGGCTCGCCGTGCTGGTGCACGGCTACGGCGAGCACCTGGGGCGCTACGAGCACGTGGCCGCGGCGCTCGGTGCGGCAGGCGCGCTGGTCGTGGGCGGCGACCTGGTCGGGCACGGTGGTTCGGAGGGCGAACGGGCGCTCATCACCGACGTCGACGCGCTGGTCGCCGACGTGCACGCGGTGACGCGCTCGATCGCCACCGCCCTGCCCACCGTTCTCATCGGGCACTCGGTCGGCGGCCTGGTCGCCGCGCGCTACGCGCAGGTGCACGGCCACGAGCTGGCCGCGCTGGTGCTGTCCGCGCCGGTGCTCGGCGAGTGGCAGGGGCTGGACCTGCTGTCCGCCGAGGAGATCCCCGACACCCCGATCGACCCGTCCGCGCTGTCGCGCGACCCGGACGTCGGCACCTCCTACGCCGCCGACCCGCTGGTGTGGCACGGCGGGCTGAAGCGGCCGACGCTGGAGGCGCTGGAGCGGGCGCTGGACGCGGTGGGTCGCGGCGAGGGGCTGGGCGACCTGCCGACCCTGTGGCTGCACGGCGACGACGACCGGCTCGTGCCGATCGCGGGCACCAGGGCGGGCACCGACCGCGTCCGCGGCACGCGGTTCACCGAGCGCGTCTACCCCGGCGCGCGGCACGAGGTGTTCAACGAGACCAACCGCGACGAGGTGCTGGCCGACGTGGTCGCTTTCGTCCAGGAGTCGCTGAAGCTCTAAGGTCCCGCGCATGGCGGAATTCGACCTCCCGAGCGCACTGGGCCTGCCGGCCACCCTCCCGCCGCTGCGGACGCCCGCGGTCCCCGACCTCGCGGCCGCGGCGCGCTCCAGCGCGCTGCTGGGGCAGGCGCTCGCGCTGTCCGCGTGGGCCGACGGCCGCAGGGTGTACGAGGACTCCGACTTCGACGACTTCGACGGCGAGCTGTCCGACTCGCTGGACCAGGTCTGGTACCTCGCGCACGCCGTCGGGTTCGTCGAGGTCGACGAGGACTCCAACCTGGCGTCGTTCGGCCCGAGCGCCGAACCGTGGCGCACCGGTGGCGACGACGCCGTGCTGGAGCTGTGGGACGAGGCGTACACGCACCTGGTCATCGAGTCGATGACGATCGACGCCGGTGACGACCTCGACCTCGAAGGCGTCGGCGGCGCCACCATGACCGCCCTGTTCATGGCCCGCGGCGCCGGGCTCGCGCTCCCGGAGTTCAGCGGCATGGCCCGCGCCGCCGCCCTGGAGCAGAACATGCCCGAGCGCTGGGACGCCCACGTCGCCGCCAAGGGCGACCCCGCGCACGCGCTGCTGGCCCGGCTGACGGCGCTCGGTGCCGTGGAGGTCGGGGTGGCGGAGGCGTCCGGCACCGAGTACGCCCGCATGACCGGCCTCGGCGCGGCGACCATGCGCGAGCAGATGTGCGACGGCGGCTTCACCATCCCGCCCCTGCCCGTCGTGGCCGAGATGACCGCCGCCGACCTGGTCGCCGCGACCGGTGCCCTCACCCCCGACGAGCTGCGCGCCGACACCGCGGCGTGGCTCGCCCTGCGCTCCCCCGCCGACGCGGCGGCCGAGCTGCTGACGGCCGCGACCGACGCGACCGGCCGGGTGTTCGCCGCGACCACCATCGCGGGCATCGACGTGGACGCCCCGGCCGCCTGGGAGTCCGCCCTGGACACCCCCGCGCTGCGCCCCTACGCCCAGCAGGCCCTCGCCCGGCCCCACGAGCCCGCCGACCGCGCGTGGCTGCTCGTGGACGCGCTGAGCGTCACCACCGACCCGGACGACCCCGCGGCCATCGCCGAGGAGCTGGCCAAGGCTGCCGACGGCGACGAGGTGGGCCTGTTCGAGCACGTCTGGCGCCTGCCCCACCCGGACGCGGCCGACGCGCTCGCGCTGATCGGCGACCGGCACCCGGAGAAGAAGACGGCCAAGGCGGCCCGCAAGGCCGCGTTCAAGGCGGCGTCGAGGCGCTGAGGTCTTCACCGGGACCGCCGCCGTGCACCGCCGTGACAGGTTCGTGGAGAATTCGCCCTGATGGCTGAGGAAGACCTGGAGCTCGTGATCACCGTGGTGGTCGGGGCCGACGACGAGCAGCAGGCGCGCGCCGCGTGCGCGGGCCTCGTCCAGCGGGTCGGCGGACGGGTCGTGCGGGCGGGCGACTGCTCCGACGAGGAGCCGGGGTGCTGGTCGGTGATGATCAGCGCGTCGAGCGACGAGCGCGTGTCGGAGAACGTGGCGGGGGCGCTGGCGCGGTCGGTGCGGGCGTTCGTGCGCCTGCTGGGCGACGACGTGCCGCTGCCGAGGGTGGCGTGCGAGCCGCCGACGGCGTGGACCGTGCTGGACGACCCGGACGCGCTGGAGGCGCTCGTTCCGGGCGCCGAACGGGTGCTGGTGGAGTCCTGGGCGGGTGGGGACCCCGATGGGCGACCGTCCGAAGAGGTCTCCGACGAGCCCGGTGAGGTGGAAACGCCCAGCGAGACGTGGGTGCGGCTGGCGCTGCGGGTGGACGTCGCGACCGAGCGGCGGGCCGGGGCGGAATGGCAAGCGCGGGCAGTAGCGAGTCGGGTCTCCAACAGGGGCAGCATCACCCGCGTGGTGGAACACGGCCATCTACTCAGCGTTCACCTCGACCTCGGGTCGAGTGTCAATTCGACCACTACCGCGCTACACACGGCCGTGGCACAACTGGGTCAATCGGACTGGTCCGAGATGGAGGAAGACGGCGACTCGGCGACTATGCGCTGGTCAGCGACTCCAAGGCCGGAAACCGGGATCGTCGCGCTGGAGATGACGGCTTCGGTCGCGTCCACAACGGAATGGATCGAACCCGGATAAGATCAACAGCAAGGACCGGGCGAGTGAATCCCCAAGATCACTCTCCTAGCCCATCTTGCTTGTGAAGCTTGAAACTTTCGGTACTAATAGGGTGGTCGGTCTACGGCCACCCGTCGCGTCTTGGAGAGGGTCGGAGCCGACATGGCCAGCATCGAAGAGGTCCGTGCCGCGATTGCCCAGGCGATCGAGAAGGCAGGCCAGAGCGCCGCCGCTCTGCAACAGGCAGCCGACCTGGCCGAAGACGCGCAGGCACTGCTGAGCACAGCCGTGCAGGGCAGCGCCCAGTCCGACGCCGAGCAGGCCAACGCCCAGTTCGCCGAGGTCATCAACGGCGTGAGCGACCTCCAGAAGCACCTGGGCGCTGGGATCTCCCAGGCCGAGGGCATCAACTCCAGGCTGTGACGTGACATCGGTAGCGGAGGTCAAGGTCGCGCTCGAACTGAGCTGCGACCACCTGAGGGATGCCTACCGCAGCGTGCACGAGGCCCAGAAGGCGCTGGACGCCGCCGTCGAACTGCTGGTCGAGGCGGGCGCGAACCACCCGGAACCCTTGCTGCCCGCGGGTTTCGCCGCGGCCAAGGACGGTTTCCCCGACCAGTTGACGCTGATGGTGAACAGCCTCGAACTGGTGCAGCGGCTGGCGACGGAGCTGTGACGTGAGCAGGCGTGACGAGCGCCGCCAGAGGATCGAGGACTCCTTCGAGGAGTTCCGCCTCTCCGTGGCCGCGGCACTGGGCAACGCCTCGCGCGAGCACCGCGAGCTGGCGGACGAGCGCGCCCGCGACATGTTCGAGGTGATGCTGCGCGGCGAGGGCGTCGACCGCGCGCTCGACGACCCGCTGCTGGCGGGGGCGCTCGCGAACCCCGCGTTCTCCAGCAGGCTCGCACGGGCGCTGATGGACCGAGTGGACGCGTTCCGCACGTGGTCCGAGCGCGGTCCGGACCAGTTGTCCTCCCTGGTGCAGAGCGTGTCCCCCGGTTCCGCGTCGTGGCCGCACGAGTCCTGGCTGGGCGACGCGGGCAGCGCGGACGGCGCCACCGTGCCGGAGCTGTGGCGCATCGGCACGGGTGTCGTGCGCAGCGCTCCCGAGCAGCAGCCGTTCCCCGTCGCGGTGCCCCTGCTGGACCAGGCCCACCTGCACATCGCGTCCACTCCGGACAGCAGGCACCAGGCCGACGGTCTCGTGGAGAACCTCCTGCTGCGGGTGCTCAGCCACTTCCAGCCCGGTCTCGTCCACGTGCACGTGTGGGACGTCAACCAGCTGACCGGTTCGCTGCCGGGGCTCTACCCGCTGACCCGCGCGGGCCTGCTGACCGTGCACGACCCGTCCCGGCTGCACGAGCTGCTGGACGAGCTGTCCGACCACATCCGCCGCGTCCACACCAGCGTGCTCGTCGACGGGCACCTGTCGGTGCGCGCGGTCAGCGGGGCGGGGCGGCGCACGGAGCCGTGGCGGATCGCCGTGCTGTTCGGCAACCGGCAGGCGTTGAAGGAGGAGCAGCAGCAACAGCTGCAACGCGTGGCGCGCAACGGTTTGGCGTGCGGCATCGTGCTGGTGATCGTGGACATCCCGATCACCGTGAACTCGCCGATCGAGACCGTGACGCTGGGCAAGGACCACGCGTCCTGCACGATGACCGGCAAGCACGTGGACGTGGCGCTCGACCCGCCGTTCCCCCGCACGCTGGTGCCGAGGGCGTGCGCGACCATCGCGGAGAAGCGCGAGGAACGCCGGTCGCGCTTCGGCACGTTCGGCGACCTGCTGCCCGAGCACCTCTGGGTGGAGAGCTCCTCGGCCGGTGTCGTCGCCCCCGTCGGCTACCGCGACGGCGAGCCCGTGGTGCTGGGCCTCGGCGACACGTCGCCGCACGCCCTCATCGGCGGGCCGAGCGGTTCCGGCAAGACGAACTTCCTGTACGCCATGCTCGGCAGCCTCGCCGCCCGGTACTCGCCGGACGAGCTGGAGCTGTACGTGCTGGACTTCAAGGAGGGCGTGTCGTTCGCGCAGTTCGCGCCGGGCCGCAAGGACCCGAGCTGGCTGCCGCACGCGCGCCTGGTCGGCGTGAACGTGAACACCGACCGCGAGTTCGGCGTGGCGCTGCTGAGGTTCCTGTCCGACGAGATGCGCAGGCGCGCGGACGCGGCGAAGCAGCACGAGGTCACCAAGCTGGAGCAGCTGCGCGCCGAGGACCCGCGCGGCCGGTGGCCGAGGATCGTCGCGGTGATCGACGAGTTCCAGTACCTGTTCGGCGAGCGCGACCACGTGACGCAGCAGGCGACCCAGCTGCTGGAGGACGTGGCGCGGCGGGGCCGTTCGCAGGGCATCCACCTGGTGCTGTGCAGCCAGGACGTGGCGGGCATCGAGGGCTTCTGGGGAAAGTCCGCCATCTTCGAGCAGTTCACCGTCCGCGTCGCGCTGCCGAAGGCCCGCCGGGTGCTGGCCGAGCCGCAGAACGACGCGGCCCTCGAACTCCCGCGCTGGCACGCCGTCGTGAACCACGAGTCCGGTGTGCGGCACGGCAACGAGGTCGCCCGCGTCCCGGACTCCACCAGCAAGGGCACGTTCGACTTCCTCCAGCGGGAGCTGCACCGCCGCAGGCGCCCCGACCTGGAGGAGCCGATCCTGTTCGACGGCAGCAGGGTCCCCGCCCTGCACGCCGCGGAGGACTTCCAGGCGCTGCGGCCGGGCGACGCCACGCCCACCGTGCTGCTGGGCCAGGTCATCGACGTGGCGGGCAGCGCGGCCAAGGTGCGGCTGGCCCGCACGCCGGGCCGCAACATCGCCGTCATCGGCTCGCTGCTCCAGGACGCGGCGGCCGTGCTCGGCGCGGCGGCCCTCTCGCTCGGCAGGCAGAACCTGCCGCACGAGGCCAGGTTCACGCTGTGCTGCCTGGTGGACGAGGCCGAGACGGCGGCGCAGAAGCTGGCCAAGCAGCTGTCCACCGAGGGGCACGCGGTGGACGTCGTGCGCATCGACGGCGTCCGGGAACTGCTTGACCTCACGGCGCAGAGACTCACCGAGACCATCACCGGCTCGGCGGCCACCGCGCCGGAACCGCACTACCTCGTGCTGTACGGCGTGGACGCGGCGCACAGCAGGCTGGAGCAGAAGGACCCGACGACGCGGGCGTCCGGTGTGGACAGCCTGCGCACGGTCCTGAAGCACGGCCCGGAGAACCGCACCCACGTGCTCGGCTGGTGGCGCGGGGTGCAACGGCTCAAGAGCAGCCTCCCCCCCGGCGTGTACGACGACATCGGCGCGTGGGTCGCCTTCGACGTCCAGGGCAAGGAACTGATCTCGTTCGGCCCGGAGCAGGTCATGGCGTGGTCCCCGCGACCGCGGCGCGGCCTCTACTTCGACCGGTTCGAGCACTCACGTCCGCAGGTGGTCATTCCGTTCGACACCGGGGAGGACCTGTCATGAACACCCAGTCCAACGGAACGTACGACTTCTCGGTCGTGCCCCAGCAGCGCACCGCCGACGTGCACCACGCGCCGCCGGACACGCGGTCGGCCGTCGAGCGGTACAAGGAGGTCATCGGCTCGGCCGGCGAGGCCATCGCGGCGATGCGCAGGCACGACGAGGAGCGCGTCGCCGACCTGGTCGCCCGGCTCGCCGAGTCGCAGGACCGGATGGCGGACGCGATCGAGCGGGAGAAGGTCGTCCGGCTCGGCGCCGCCCTGCACTGGGAGGCCGCCGTCGAGCTGCTCTGGGAGGAGCGGTGGATGAAGATGCGGCCCATGCCGGGGCCGGACGAGCGCGTGCCCGCGCGCGACCAGCGCGAGTACAACACCGCGATGGACGTCGCCTACCAGGCGTTGGAGGAGTCGCTCCAGAAGCGCACCCTGCTGCGGCGCAAGGCGAAGGACTGAGCCTCACCCGTCCGAACGGGACACCGCGGTCACCGTGCGCAGCACCGGCGCGCACGCGGCCGCGGCCACCAGCGCGACGACCACCCCCAGCGCGATCGGCGCGGCGAGCCACGGGGTGAGCACGACGTCCCGTCCCCCGGTGATGGTCGTCAGGCCCGCTCCCACGGCGGCCCCGGCCAGTCCCGCCCCGAGCGTGGCGAGCAGCACCGGCAGCACGACCTCCGCGCGCAGCGCCCGTGCGAGCACCCGGACCGGGGTCCCTGCGGCGACGAGGGCGGCGAACGCGCGGCGGCGGTCGAGCACCGAGCCGGCCGCCGCGACGGTGGCGCTGACCGCGCCGAGCGCCGTGGCGATGGCCAGGCCGATGGCGGTGGCGCGCACCAGGTCCTCGCTCAGCGCGTCGGCCCGCAGGTCGACCTTGCGGTTGCTCACGACGGCCGCTCCGGGGAACGAGCGCAGCATGGCGTTCCGCACCGAGGCGCGGTTGCCCGCGTCGGTCACGACGGCGACGCTGGTCGGCGCCGCGGCCGGGCCGGGGATCAGGGCGGGGTCGACGAAGACGTAGGAGCGCCCCGAGGTGACCCGGTAGACGCGCACCGGCAGGTTCGGGGGCATCTCCAGCGAGGTCGCCGGGTCGCGGGTGCTGAGGGTGATCGTGGCCCCGCCCCGGAGGCGGTCCACCTCCCACTCGGGCGCGTAGACCATCGGGGCCGCCTGGCAGGCGCCGTCGTCGAGGGCGGCGAGCACCTTCGCGGCCTCCCGGCAGGGGGCGATGAGCACGTCGGCGCCCGCCTCCTCGGGGTGGTCGGCGAGGGTCGCGTAGCCGGTGGCCATCGGCACGACGGCCCCGGTGACACCGCGCCGGTCCAGCTCGGCGCGCAGGGTCGCGACCTGGTCGGAGCCGCCGCCGACGAGTTCCGCCACGAGCACGTCGTCGTGCCACGTGCCGTCGCTGCGCTCGATCCGCCCCTCCAGCGCGGGGAACACCACCAGCGCCATCGAGGCGGTGAACACGGCGAGCACGACGCCAGCGGCGCTGCGGAACGCCGCCTTCGGGTCGTCGCTGAGCCGTCGGCCCGCGAGCAGCGTGGAGGGGGAGCGCCAAGCGCCGGTGAAGAGCCTGCCGACCGCCGCGGTCACCAGCGGTCCGACGAGCACCAGCGCGACCGCGACCGCCGCGAGTCCGATGAGGACGGTCGTCGGACCGTGGTCGGCGTGCGCGCCGAGCCCGAGGGAGAACACGGCCCCCGCGGCCACGAGCAGGCCGAGGCGCACCGGGCTCGGCCCCTGGGTGCGGTGCCGCTCCGCCGCTCCGAGCGGGCGGGTCACGACCCGGCGCAGGCCGAGGACGGCCGCCCCGACGACGAGGACCGGGGCGAGCACGGCCACCAGCACCACGACGGGAGGGCTCGCGGTGAAGTCGTCCGGCAGCCACGTGCCGCCGTCCCACGGGATGCGCGCGGTGAGGTGGCGCAGCGGGATCGAGGCCAGCACGCCGAGCGCGCTGCCGACGACGGCGGCGAACGCGGTCTCGGCTGCGGTCGTCGCGACCACCTGGCCCGGTGTCGCCCCGGCCAGCCGCAGCGCGGCGAGCCTGCGTTCGCGGCGGGCCGCGGTGAGGCGGGCGGCGGACGCCACGAGCACCAGGCACGGCACGACGAGCACGACCAGGCCGATGCGGGTGAGCAGGTGGAGCAGGTCGTCGCTGGTGTCCACCACCGCCGGGCGGAGCAGGTCCGGGCGGTAGAAGCCGTACAGGGAGCCGGGTTCGTGGCCGATGACGGCGACCAGCTCGTCCGGGTGCTTCAGCGCCTCCTCGCCGAGGGAGCCGATCACCTTGCCCGCGAAGCGGTCCCCGGTGTCGAGGTCCGCCAGCGCGGGTGACAGCAGCACCTCGCCGGGACCGGGCACGAACGGGATGCCCGGCGCGGCGGGGACCCCTGGGCGCAGCGCCGCCACGTCGAACCGCTCCACCAGCCGGTCGCCGAGCTCGTCGCGGTTGTGCGCGACCACGACTGCCGCGCGGGGGTCGTCCGCGCCGAGCGCGGAGGAGCTGCCCCTCCAGCTCTCCCGCTCCGCCCGCCCCCGCAGGGCGTCCGGCGCGGCCAGCAGCCACAGCACCAGCACGACGCCCAGCGCGACCCCGATCGCGACGAGCAGGGCGGACACCCGGCTGCGGGGGTCGGCCCGCAGGACGGTGACCGCGAGGCGGACGGGGTTCACGCCGCCGCCACCGGGCTGGTGCGGCCGTCGCGCAGCTCCACGATCCGCTGCGCGCGGGAGGCGACGGCCTGGTCGTGGGTCACGACGACGACCGCGGCTCCGGTCTGTCGCGCGGCGTCCAGCAGCGAGGTCACCACCTCCTGGCCGGTGCGGGTGTCCAGCGCGCCGGTCGGCTCGTCGGCGAACACCACCCTCGGCCGGTGGACCAGCGCCCTGGCGATGGCGACCCGCTGGGCCTCCCCGCCGGACAGCTCGCCGGGCCGCCGCCGATGCAGGCCGTCGAGCCCGAGCCTGGTCAGCCACTCGCGGGCCGCGCCGATGGCCTCGGCGCGGGCGACACCGCCCAGCAGCAGCGGCAGCGCGGCGTTCTCCTCGGCGGTCAGCTCCGCGACCAGCAGCCCGGACTGGAACACGAACCCGAACGCGCTGCGGCGCAGCAGGCTGCGCCGGGTCTCGCCCAGGGTCGTGATCGGCTTGCCGCTCAGGAACACCTCGCCGCCGTCGGCGGGCAGCACCCCGGACAGCACGTGCAGCAGGCTGGACTTGCCGGAGCCGGACGGCCCCACGATCGCGACCACGTCACCGGCCCGCACCGTGATGTCGACCCCGTCGAGCGCGTGCACCTCCCCGTACCGCTTGACCAGGCCCCTGCCCGCCAGTACCGGGTGGTCCTCGAACTGGGTCACCGTCTGCCTCCTGCTCGTCGCGACTGCCTGACCAGGGTGGCGGTGGGTCCGCGTCCCGCACTTCGGCCGACAGGGCGGGCGCCATCGGCCGGATGACCGAGACGGGTGGTGGCCGATCGGCCGACGGCGGCGCGCTCGCCCTGGTCGTAGCGTGTCCGGCGTGGACGGACTACTGGCCCGTGGGCGGGCGCGGACGCAGGGCCTGTGGCCAGTGGCCGGACTGTTCGCGGTGGTGCTGGCCTTCGAGGTGGCGCTGTTCCGCTACGAGGGTTACCGCGCGCTGTTCGCCTGGGCGCCGACGGCGCTGACGTGCGTGTTCGCCGTGCTCTCCCTGCGCAAGCCGGTGGCGGCGGCGATCGGGGCCGCCGGGTCCGTGCTGCTGACCACGTGGTGGGCGAACCTGCTCGGCGCGGACACGATGGCGTACTTCAGCCCCCTGTCGCCCACCGAGACGCTGGCCTGCATGATGATCACCGCCGTGGTGGTGCGGCAGCGCCCCGGTGAGCAGTCCGCGGTCTCGGTGGCCGTGATGGTCGCCGCGGCCGTCTACGCGGCGACGACCCGCGACACGACGCCGTCGTACAGCGTCGTCGACCCGGCGACCGTGTTCCCCACGGCGATGCTGCTGGCGCTGGCGGTCGGCACGGGCCTCTACTTCCGGGCGCGTGACGAGGACCGCGAGCGGTCGATCCACGTGGCCGTGTCGGCCGCGCAGCAGGAGGAGCGGATCGCGCTGGCCCGCGAGCTGCACGACGTGGTCGCGCACCACGTGACGGGGATCGTGGTGCAGGCGCAGGCCGCGCTGACCGTGGCGGACGCGGACCCGCTCGCCGCGCACCGGCTGCTGCCGGGCATCGCGCGCAGCGGCAGCGACGCGCTGACGGCCATGCGCAGGCTGGTGGGGACGCTGCGCGACGAGGGGTCGCGGGTCGGCTCGGCGGACGTGGCGACGACGGACCTGGAGGCGGACGTGCGGGCCGTGGTGGAGCAGGCCCGCGAGTTCGGCACGCCCGTGCGGCTGGCGATGGCCCTGCCGCGACCGGTCCCGCCGGAGGTGGCGCGCTCGATCCTGCGGCTGGTGCAGGAGTCGCTGACGAACGTGCAGAAGCACGCCCGCGACGCGACGGCGGTCGGCGTCGAGCTGTCCACATCGGACGGGAACGTGCGGCTCAGGGTGCACGACGACGGCACCGGCCTGCCCGTCGAGCCGGTCGGGGGCTCGGGCGGCTACGGTCTGATCGGCATGCGGGAACGGGTGGAGCTGCTCGGCGGCCTGTTCTCGGCGGGGCCCACGGGGGTCCGCGGCTGGCAGGTGCTGGCCGAGCTGCCGGTCGAGGGGGGCGCACGATGACGATCCGGGTCCTGATCGCCGACGACCAGGAGATGGTGCGGATCGGGTTCCGGATGATCCTGGAGCACCAGGGGGACATCGAGGTGGTCGCGGACGTGCCGGACGGCGTCTCCGCCGTCGCCAAGGCGCGCGAGCTGCGCCCGGACGTGTGCCTGGTGGACATCCGGATGCCCGGCATCGACGGCCTGGAGGTCACCCGCCAGCTCACCGGCCCCGGTGTGGCGGACCCGGTGAAGGTCGTCGTGGTGACGACGTTCGACCTGGACGAGTACGTGCACACGGCGCTGAGCACGGGTGCGAGCGGGTTCCTGCTCAAGGACGCGGGTCCGGCGCTGCTGGTCGAGGCCGTGCGGGCGGCGGTGCGCGGTGACGCGCTGATCTCGCCGCAGATCACCGTGCGGATGCTGTCGCACTTCACCCAGTCGGGCCCGGTCGCGGACCGGCGGACCGAGAACCTGACCGAGCGCGAGCTGGACGTCGTGCGCGAGGTCGCGAAGGGCTCCACGAACGCCGAGATCGGCGCGGCGCTGTTCCTCTCGCTGTCCACGGTCAAGACGCACCTCGCGTCCGTGCAGGGCAAGCTGGGGGCCCGCAACCGCGTGGAGATCGCCTCCTGGGCTTGGCGTTCGGGTCTGCTCTCCTGATCTGATGCGGGCATGCGTGTCCTCCGCTCCCCCGCCGACGTCGCCGCCGCCAGCCCCGACCCGCTCGTCCGCTGGGCGGCCCAGGCCCTGCTGCCCGACCACGTGGCGCCGGGCGGCGGCGCGTGGGAGCACGGCGGCGCGGTCGGCGTGCTCGCCCCCGCCCTGAACCGGAACGACCGCCTGGTGCTCGCCGGTCCGCCCGAGGGCGTCGCCGCGATCCTGCGCGACCGGGGTCACGGCCCGGCGCTGCGGCCGCTCGTGCCCACCGACCTGGCTCCCGCCGTGCTGGCGCTGCTGCCCGACCACGTGGTGTGGGCGGGCTTCGGCTGGATGGAGCGCACCGGCCACCTCGCCCCCGAGCCCGGCGTGCGCTGGCTGCGCGAGGACGAGCTGGACGCGGCGGAGGCGCTGCTGCGCAAGGTGAACCCGCACGCGTACGTGCTGCCGCGCGAACCGGGCGCGCTGCGCTGGGCGGGCTCGTTCGTGGACGGTGAGCTGGTGGCGGTGGGCGCGGAGGCGTGGAGCGCGCCGCACGTCGGCTTCGTCGGCGGTGTGGCGACGCACCCGGACTTCCGCAGGCGCGGCCTGTCGCGGGCGCTGTGCTCGTTCGTCGTGCACGACCTGCTGGAGCGGCACCCGGCGTGCGCCCTGATGGTCGACAGCGGCAACGCGGCGGCCATCGCCGCGTACCAGGGGCTGGGGTTCGCCTACCGGGGTGTGACGGTCCTGCTGGCGTCGGAGGTGGCGGCCGCGCTACGGGGGTGACTAGGGGTGTCCAGCGTCCCGTGCACGGCGTCACACTCGGGTTCTGCGGAACCGGGAACACCGGTGCACGCTGGAGGCGTTGACCCCTGGGTCAACTACGAAACGGCGCAGTTCCGTAAAACAGGAGAAAGGCCGCACCCATGACCGTCCCGAACACCGCACTGGAGATCCACCTCGCGTCCCGCCCCGACGGGTACCCGACCGAGGAGAACTTCACGGTGGCCGAGGTCGAGGTCCGCCATCCCGCCGAGGGCGAGATCCTGGTGCGCAACCTCTGCATGAGCGTCGACCCGTACATGCGCGGCCGGATGAACGACGTCAAGTCCTACGTGCCGCCGTTCCAGATCGGGCAGGTGCTCGACGGCGGCGCCGTCGGCGAGGTCGTGGTCTCGAACTCCCCCGAGTTCCAGGTCGGCGACACCGTCCTGCACGGACAGGGCTGGCGCGAGTACTCGACCCTCGGCGCGGACCACGCCGTGCGGGTCGACCCCGACGTGGCCCCGATCAGCGCCTACCTCGGCGTGCTCGGGATGCCCGGCATCACCGCCTACGCGGGCCTGCTGCGGGTCGGCGAGTTCAAGGAGGGCGACGTCGTCTTCGTCTCCGGCGCGGCCGGTGCGGTGGGCGCGATCGTCGGCCAGGTCGCCAAGCTGCGCGGCGCGTCGAAGGTCATCGGCAGCGCGGGGTCGGCCGAGAAGGTCAAGCACCTGGTGGAGGACCTGGGCTTCGACGCCGCGTTCAACTACAAGGACGAGGGGCCGGTCGTCAAGCACCTGGCCGAACTCGCCCCCGAGGGCATCGACCTCTACTTCGACAACGTGGGCGGCGAGCACCTCGAAGCCGCCATCACGCTGCTCCGCACGTTCGGCCGCGTGGTGCTGTGCGGCGCGATCTCCCAGTACAACGACAAGTCCGTCCCCGGCCCGAGGAACCTGGCCGCCGCGATCGGCAAGCGCCTGACGCTGCGCGGGATGCTCGCCAACGACCACGGCGACCTGCGCGACGAGTTCGTGCGCGAGGTCGGCGGCTGGATCGCCGAGGGCAAGCTGCACTACACCGAGACGGTGGTCGAGGGCGGCGTCGCCAAGGCCCCGTCCGCGTTCGTGGGCATGCTGCGCGGCGAGAACACCGGCAAGATGCTGGTCAAGCTCGCCTAGAGCAGTTCCCCGCCGGCCGCGACCACGCGCCCCTCGTGCACGACGAGGGTGCGCGGGGCGCGGTCCATCACGGCGGCCGCCACGGAGTCGCCGGGCACGACGACCAGGTCCGCCCGCGATCCCTCGGTGATGCCGTGCCCGGTCTCGCCCAGCACGGCCGCACCGCCGCGGGTGGCGACGTCCACGCACATCTCGATCAGCGAGTCGTCGCGGAACCCGTTGCGGTAGGCCAGTTGCCACGTGCGGTCGAGCATGTCGCCGTTGCCGTAGGGCGACCAGTAGTCGCGCATCCCGTCCTGCCCGAGCCCGACGCGCACGCCCTCCCAGCGCAACTGCCGCAGCGGCAGCGGGTCCCGCACGCCGGGAGCCACGGTCGTGACCGCGATGTCGTTCTCCGCCAGCGCCTCCACGAGCTGCCGCCGCCGGTCGTCGTCCACGGTGGACAGCGCGAAGCAGTGGCTGATCGTCACGTCGCCGCGCATGTCCAGCGCGGCGGTCCGCTCGCAGATCAGCTCGACCTGGAACGCGCCGAGCGACCCCGCGTCGTGCAGGTGCACGTCGACCCCGCGCTGGTGCTTGTCCGCCAGCCCGAACACGACGTCCAGGTGCCGCACCGGATCGCGGTCGTAGCCCGCCGGGTCCAGGCCGCCGACGAGGTCGGCGCCCGCGCGCAGCGCGGCCTCCAGCAGGTCGGCCGTGCCCTTGTCGCGCAGGACCCCGCACTGCGGGAACGCCACCACCTGCACGGACGCCCGCGCGGCGTGGGCCTCCCGCGCCGCCAGCACGCCCTCCAGCCGCTCCAGCCCGGAGTCCGCGTCCACCTGCGCGTGGCTGCGCACGAACGTGGCCCCGCCCGCGATGGTCCGGCCGAGGGTGAACGTGGCGCGCGTGGCCACGTCCTGCTCGGCCGACCGCCAGTTCCGCCGGTCGTTGTCGACCAGCTCCGCCAGCCCGGCGCCCGCGCTGTGGGGGCGGAAGGGCAGGCCGAGCCGCGTCGAGTCCAGGTGCGCGTGCGCGTCGGTGAACGACGGCAGCAGCACCCCGCCCCTCCCGTCGACCTCGGGCACCCCGGCGGACGGGGCGAGCCCCGTGCCGACGGACGACACCACGCCCGCCAGGCACAGGACGTCGACCTCGGGCACGTCTGGCCCGCCCGGCCAGGGCCGCACGGAACGGATGAGCAGGTCACCGGTCATCGCCAGAGGCTAACCCCGGAACCGCTCGGACGGGATGAGCTTGCCGGGGTTGAGCACACCGGTGGGGTCGAGCGCGTGCTTGACGGCGGCGAGCACGTCCACGCCGAGCCCGCCGATCTCGGCCTCCAGGTACGGCGCGTGGTCCACGCCCACCGCGTGGTGGTGGCTGATGGTCCCCAGCCCGGCGATGGCCTCGCTGGCCGCGGCCTTGGCGACCGTCCACTGCCCCACCGGGTCGTCGGCGTCCCTCGGCGCGAGCACGGTGAAGTACAGCGACGCCCCGGTCTCGTAGGCGTGGGACACGTGGCACATCACCACGGCGTTCCCGAGCGCGTCGCGCAGCGCGTGCCGGACGGCGTCCCGCAGCTCGGTCAGGCGCGACCAGTGGGCGGCGGTCTCCAGCGTCTCCACGCACACGCCGACGTCGAGCAGCACGTCGCGCTGCCGCGGGCCGTTGAACCGCCCGTGCCGCCACGCCTCGCCCATCGCCGTGCCCAGCCGCACGGCCCCGCTGACGAGCCGCAGCGTCGCGGCCCGCCGCGCCAGCACCTCCCGCGAGGACCCGCCGTGCCAGCCCAGGACCAGCAGGCACGGCCGCCGCACGCCGCGCGCCTTCAGGTACGCGCGCACGGCCGCCGCCTTGACCCCGCCCGCCAGCGCGAGCGACACCTCGGTCTCGTCCTCGTCGGACAGCCGCGTCACGTCGGCGAGCACCCGCGCCTGCGCCAGCGCCCGCACCACGGCCTGCCCGGCCTCCCAGCCGTCGACGACGAACCCCTCGTACCGCTCCACCGCGGGCTTCGGCCGCACCCGCAGCGACACCTCGGTGATCACCCCGAACGCGCCCTCGCTGCCCACCACGAGCTGCCGCAGGTCGGGCCCCGCGGCGGAGGCGGGCGCGGCTCCCAGCACCCACTCCCCGGCGGGCGTGGCGACCCGGACCCCCTCGACCATGTCCTCGAACCGCCCGTACCCGGACGACGCCTGCCCGGCGGACCGGGTGGCGGCGAACCCGCCGATGGTCGCCCGCTCGAACGACTGCGGCACGTGGCCCACCGTCAGCCCGTGCGGCGCCAGCAGCCGTTCGGCCTCGGGCGCGGTGACCCCGGCCTGGAGCACCGCGATCCGCGACACCGGGTCGACCGACACCAGCCGGTCCAGCCGTCCGAGGTCCAGCGCCACCACGGCGGCCTTGTCCCCGCGCAGCGCGGCGACGCCGCCGACGACGGACGTGCCACCGCCGAACGGCACCACGGCCACGTCGTGCTCGACGCACAGCGCGAGCACCGCCACCACCTGCTCCGGCGATCCGGGCAGCACCACCGCGTCCGGCGCGGCCAGCTCCCCACCGGCCCGGTGGCGCAGCAGGTCCACGTAGGACAGCCCGCCCGCGCGACCGAGCCGGGAGGCCCGGTCCAGCCGCACGTGCCCGGCGCCCACGACCGCTCCGAGGGCGTCGCGCGCGGCCTCGGGCAGCGCCGACGCGGGCACCTCCAGCGCCGAGTCGGGCGCGGCGGGCGTGCGCCGGGGCCGCAGCCCGATCCGGCCGCCGAGCCACGTCAGCGCGTGCGGCGGCAGCACGCCCCCGGCCGGGCTCCAGCCGCCACGCAGGTTCTGGTCGATGCGCTCTCCCATGGGTACAGTGTTACACATGACGTCTCAACGTCACACTGATGACGACCTGCTGGACGCCGCCCGCGACTGCGTGGTGGAGGTCGGCGTACGACGCACGACCCTCACCGACGTGGCGAAGCGGGCCGGTGTCAGCCGCATGACCCTCTACCGCCGCTTCCCCGACGTCAGCGCGCTGGTCAGAACCCTCATGACCAGGGAGTTCACCGCGCTGCTGCACGGCGTGGAGCACGATCAGGCACCCGGCAACGCCCGCGAGCGCCTGGTCGGCCACGCCACCGCGGCCATCCGCCTGCTGGCGGGCAACGCGCTCATGCGCCGCGTGCTGGACCTGGACGCGGAACTCATGCTCCCGTACCTCGTGGAACGCCTGGGCAGCACGCAGCGGCTGGTCGAGCGGTTCCTCGTCGACCAGCTCCGCGCGGGCCACCAGGACGGCTCGGTCCGCCGGGGCGACCCGAGGGCGCAGGCCAGGCTGGTCCTGCTGACCACGCAGGCCCTGGTCCTGTCCGTCCGCCCGGCCACCACGGACCTCGACTTCGACGACCTCGTCGACGAGCTGGCCCGCTACCTCGACGCGGCGCTGACGTGAGCACCTCGCTGAACGCCGCCCGCAGGGCGAGGGAGCTGGCCGCGCTCGCGGGCGGCGAGGTGGTGGACCTCCTCGTCGTCGGCGGCGGCGTCACCGGCGCGGGCGTGGCGCTGGACGCGGCGGCGCGCGGCCTGTCCGTGTGCCTGCTGGAGGCGCACGACCTCGCCTTCGGCACGTCCCGCTGGTCGAGCAAGCTCGTGCACGGCGGCCTGCGCTACCTGGCCCACGGCGACCTCGGGCTGGCGCGCGAGAGCGCGGTGGAACGCGGCATCCTGATGACCCGCACCGCCCCCCACCTGGTGCGAGCCCTGCCGCAGCTCGTGCCGCTGCACGGCGGCGACCGGGGTTCGATCGTCATGGCGGGCCTGCGCGCGGGCGACGCCCTGCGCCGGACGGCCCGCACCCCGAGCGCGCTGCTCCCCGCCCCGCGCCGGATCCCTGGGGCCGAGGCGCTGGCGCTGGTCCCCGGACTGCGCCGCGCGGACCTGCGCGGCGGGCTCCTCGGCTACGACGGCCAGCTCACCGACGACGCCCGCCTCGTGGTCGCGCTCGCCCGCACCGCCGCGGGCCTGGGCGCCCGCGTCCTCACCAGGGCGAAGGTCACCACCCTGACCGGCGGCGGCGCGGAGGCCGTGGACACCACGACCGGCACGACCTTCGAGGTCCGCGCCCGCGCGGTCGTCAACGCCACCGGCGTCTGGGCGGGCACGCTCGTGGACCGGATCGACCTGCGCCCTTCCCGCGGCTCGCACCTGGTCCTCGACGCCGCGACGGCGGGCGTCCGCGACACCGCGCTGACCGTGCCGGTCCCCGGCGAGCGCAACCGGTACGCCCTCGTGCTGCCCCAGGAGAACGGCAGGGTCTACGTGGGCCTGACCGACGAACTGGTGGACGGGCCCGTTCCCGACGTCCCGGACGTCCCGCAGTCCGATGTGGACTTCCTGCTGGGCGTCGTTTCCTCGGTGCTGGAACGGGAACTGGGCCCGCGGGACGTGCTGGGCAGCTTCGCGGGCCTGCGCCCGCTGCTGGCGGACGTCGGGGACAGGGGCGCGGACCTGTCGCGCAAGCACGCCGTGCTCATGTCGTCGGACGGCGTGCTCACGGTGGTGGGCGGCAAGCTCACCACCTACCGGAGGATGGCGGAGGACGCCGTGACCGCGGCGGTGCGGCGGCACCACCTCTCGGCGGGCCCGTGCCGCACCGCGAACCTGCCCCTGGTCGGCGCGACGGGCGGTCCCGTGACCGCGCCGCAGCGGCTGAAGTCCAGGTACGGCACCGAATCGGCGGCACTGGTCGCCCTGAACAGGCCGGAGCCGGTCTCGCGCGACGTCACCGCGGCCGAGGTCCTCTGGGCCGCGCGGCACGAGGGCGCGCTGACCGTCGACGACGTCCTGGACCGGCGGACGAGGATCGGGCTGGTGCGGGCAGAACGACGAGCGGCGGAAGCGGCCGTCGCGGACCTGCTGGCGGAACAGGAGTAGAGCCGTGACGGCGGCCCGCGCCGAAGGGCAGGGCCGTTGACCACGGCACTGGCGACCGTGACGGCGGCCCGCGCCGAAGGGCGGGGCTGCCAGCCGCAGCGCTGGCGGCCGGCGCCGAAGGACGGGGGCCGCCAGCCACGGCGCTGGTGTCCGTGCGCCCTCCGCCTGGCGGAGGGCGCACGGACACCGGTGTTCACCTCTGGGGCATTACTCCCCGATGACCGGCTTGGCGGCCTTGGGGGCCTCCATCAGCTCGTCGCCTTCGAGCCGGACCTTGCGCTGGTGGTCCTTGCCACCGCCGCCCTGTCCGGCCCCCATGGGCGCACCGCCCATCATGCCGCCGCCGACGCCGCCACCGTGCGCGCCGCCGCCACCGCCACCACCGGCACCGCCGCCACCGACGGCCGCGGACCCCGACGTCCCGGTCGGGAGGATCCCGGTCGCGCCACCGGGCTGCATGGCCCCACCGGCGCCACCACCACCGGCACCGCTCGCGGTGGCGAGCCCGGCGGCACCACCACCGGAGAAGCCACCGCCACCGCCGGAGAACCCACCGCCCCCTCCACCGGGGAGCGGGCCGAGGCCACCGGGCTTGCTGGCGGTCGTGTGCACGTCACCGGCCGTCCCCGGAGGGGGTGTGAAGGCGGGCGTGAACCCCGGCGTCCCGGGGGAGGGGGTGTGGCCGGGCGCACCGGGGGAGGACGTGGAGCCCGACGGGAACCCCGGCGCACCGGGAACGGGCGGGTAGCCGGGCACACCGGGAGACGGGGTGAACCCCGGCACGCCGGGCACACCGGGAGGAGGCGTGTAGCCCGGTCGGACGGGCTGGCCGCCGGATCCGGAGGGCGTGCCCCCGTAACCGGGGTAGCCGCCCCCCGGCCCGCCCACGACCGGGGGCTGGGCGACCGCGCCGCCGGACGCGGCGGGCGCGTCGGACACCCACCGACCGGGCTCCCAGTGCCCGGCGCCCGGAACCGTCGGGGGTGCCGCGACCTGGCCGCCGGCCGAACCGCTGGTCCCGGTCGTGCCGGTCCCGGCACCGGACGAGCCGGGGTTCGTGTACCGCCCGTCGGCCTGCTGCCGGAGCTGGTCGACCTGGCCCTGGTTCATCCCCAGTCCGCCCGCGGATGGCCGGTTGCTGGTCGGTCCGCCACCCGCACCACCGCCCGCGGCGCCCTTGTGGCTCATGGCCGTGATCGCGTCGACGATCTGCTTCGCCGTCTGCGCGACGGAGGCGACCTGCTTCACCAGGTTCATCAGCTTCGTCAGCGAGGACGCAAGCTTGGACAGGAAGTCCGACAGCTTCTTCGCGTAGTTGCACGCCATCGTCACGATGTCCGCGATGGCCGCACCGATGGCCGCGCCGAAGGTGAAGGTCGACGCCGTGAGCCACTGGATGATCTTCATGACCATCTTGGACACGGCGTCGGAGATCAGGTCCATGATCATCTTGCGGACGGTGCCCACGAGCTGACCGGCCCCGGCCACCGCGCCGGAGATCCCGGCGCAGGCCTTGGACAGCGTCTCCAGCCCGGTCGCGTGGTTGCCCGCGGCCCCGCGGTAGGCGTCGGCCGTGCGCCCCTGCCAGCCGCGCGTCTGCTCGACGGCGCTGCGCTTGTAGTCCCCCGCGATGGAGGACACCTGCGTACCGGCGGACTTCCAGCTCTCCGCCATCTTCGCGATCGCCTGCGGGTCGCCGAGCAGCGCGTCGAACGGCTCCCGCAGGAAGTCCACGTGCTGCATCGCCCAGCTGAACCCGGCCGACATGAAGCCGCTCAGCGGGTTGCTCGCCAGCCCCACGATGTCCATGGCGCTGTTGGCGATGCCGAGCCCCGCGGTGACCCAGTCGCCGCGCTCCACCGCGGAGACCGTGCCCTGCACGTCCTTGAACAGGTTGGACGGGTCGCGGCCCTGCGCGGTGCCCGACTGCGCGGTCTGCGTGTTCATTCCGCGACCTTTCCGGTGAAGCCGAAGGCGTTGTCCCGGTCGATGGCCTCGTAGAGGTCGGCGACCTCCTTGAGCCCGATGGCCATGTCGTTCACCGACGTGGTCGCCTTGCCCAGGATGTCCTGCGACCCGCCCGCGACCTTCAGCAGGAACTCGGCGAGGAAGCCGCCGAACACCCCGAAGGCCTCGGTCGACAGCGACGGGTCCGCGGTCTTGGTGGCCGCGAGCATCCGCTGGCTCAACTGGTCCACGGTGGTGGCGTGCGCCCGAACCTCGGCCGGACTCACGTTGAAGGAGTCGAACATCGTCAGGTACCCCCTGCTCAGCCCATGACTTCCGGCGGGTTGGTGAAGTAGTCGTCGTCCGGCCTGGTGTCCCGACGCTTCTCGGGGACCTCCGGTTCCGCTTCGTCCGTTCCGTCACCCGAATAGCCGTGCGGCATCTGGGCCTTCACGAAGTCCAGGGCCGGGCTCTCGCCGACGAACTCGGTCATGATCTCGACCACGCGGCCCGCCGCGGCCCGCTGCGCCTGGCTGGACGCCGCGAGCACCGCGCTGGCGATCCGCTCGGGGTCCACATCGCGCACACCGGGGCGCAGGATGAGGTTCTCCAGGGCCCCCGACGCGTTGACCGTGACCGTGATCAGCCCGTCCGGCGAGGTGGCGCTGCCACCCACACCGCCGAGCTGGGTCTCGGCCTGCGCCGCGTTCCGCTTGGCCTGGTCGATCTTCTGCCCGTACTGAGCGAGCCACTGGTCAGGCTCCATGATCACCCCTTGGAGACTTGGGGCTACCGCCCACGACACGTTGGACCGCGGTCGACCCGTTTCGGTTCCGCGGACCCGTATCGTGTCATCGGAATCCTCTGGATCAGGGAACATGTGGTGGGATACAGCCGTTCGGCCGCACTCGATGCCACCCGTCCGGCGGATCGCACGAGGCGTGACCAACCAGGAGGAGAGCACCGTGGCTCAGGGGGTGCTGGAGATCGACCGGATCTCCAAGCGCTACGGCGAGGTCGTGGCCCTGCGGGACATGACCTTCGAGGTCCGAGCGGGTGAGCTGTTCGGGTTCGTCGGCAGCAACGGCGCGGGCAAGACGACCGCGATGCGGATCGCGCTGGGCGTGCTGGCCGCGGATTCGGGCGAGGTGAGGTGGAATGGAGCACCCATCACGTTCGAGACCCGCCGTCGGATCGGCTACATGCCGGAGGAGCGCGGGCTCTACCCGAAGATGAAGGTGCTGGAGCAGCTCGTGTACCTGGCCGAGCTGCACGGCCTGACGACCAACGACGCGCACCGGTCGGCGGAGAACTGGATCGCCCGCCTCGGCGTGCGCGACCGCCGCAACGACGAGGTGCAGAAGCTGAGCCTCGGCAACCAGCAGCGCGTGCAGCTCGCCGCGGCGCTGGTGCACGAGCCGGACGTGCTGGTCCTGGACGAGCCGTTCTCCGGCCTCGACCCGGTGGCGGTGGACGTGATGAGCCAGGTGCTGCGGGAGAAGGCTTCCGCGGGCGTGCCCGTGGTGTTCTCCAGCCACCAGCTCGACCTGGTCGAGCGGCTGTGCGACCGCATCGGGATCGTCCGAAGTGGAGCGATGGTGGCCTGCGGCACCGTGGACGAGCTGCGCGCGGGCGGCGAGACCCGCCTGGTCGTCGACGCGCCGGGCGCGGTGAACGGCTGGGCGGCTGGCGTGCCGGGCGTGCGGGTGGTCGAGGAGCGCGGCACGCGGACGACGCTGGACCTCTCCCCCGACGCCGACGACCAGGCCGTCCTGCACGCCGCGCTGGCCACCGGCCCGGTCCGGGAGTTCAGCAGGCAGCGGCCGTCGCTGACCGAGTTGTTCCGCAACGTGGTGACCGAGGAGGAAACGGCATGACGAGGCTCAGCCCGAGCCGGGCGGTGCTCCTGGTCGCCCGCAGGGAGTTCCTCGGCAAGGTCCGCACCCGCTCGTTCCTGATCGGCACCCTGGTGATCGTCGCGGTGCTGGCCGCGTACGTGCTGCTCCAAACAGTCCTGTTCGACCAGTCGAACCGCAGCACCGTGGGCCTGAGCGGCCAGTCGACCGTCCTGGCCGAGCCGCTGCGGCAGACAGCCCAGTCGTTCGGCCGCGAGGTAGCCACGATCGACGTCACCGACCCCGCGGCGGCCGAGGAACAGGTCCGCAAGGGCGACCTGGACGTGCTGATCACCGGCGCACCGGACGCGCTGCGCGTGGTCGTGAAGGAGAGCCTGAACAGCGAGCTGCGGAACGCGCTGGACACGATCGTGAAGCAGCAGGCCCTCAACGCCCAGCTGGCGGAAGCGGGCCTGGACCCGAACACGGTCGCGAAGAACACGGCCGCCGCCAAGGTCACGGTGGTGGCACTGGAACCGGAGGACTCCCAGCAGGGCCAACGCCTGGCGATCGGCCTGGTCATCGCGGCCCTGCTCTACTACTCGCTCCTCGTCTACGGAACGATGGTCGCCCAGGGCGTGGTCGAGGAGAAGTCCAGCCGCGTGGTGGAAATCCTGCTGGCCACCCTCCGCCCGTGGCAACTGCTCCTGGGCAAGGTGATGGGCCTGGGAGCGGTGGGCCTGCTGCAACTGGTCCTGATCGGCGGCACGGGCCTGATCCTCTCGTCGACCACGGGCGTGATCGACCTGACCGGCGTAGCAGGCGGCGCACTCGCGACAGGCGTCCTGTGGTACCTGCTGGGCTTCTTCTTGTACGCCACCATCTTCGCCGCGGCAGCATCACTGGTATCGCGCCAGGAGGAACTGCAATCGGTGGTGACCCCGATCAGCACGGTCATCATCATCGCGTTCGTGGTGGGCATCAACCTCCTGATCCAGGACCCCTCGGGCACCACGGTGACAATCCTGTCGATGCTCCCCCCGTTCGCCCCGATCCTCATGCCGGGAAGAATGGCCATCGGAGCAGCCCCGCTCTGGCAGGTACTACTGGCCATCGCGCTGGCCGTAGCGGCAGCAGCAGCGATCACCTGGCTAGGCGGCAGAATCTACGCGAACGCAGTACTGAGGACAGGCTCAAGAGTAAAACTCCGAGAAGCACTCAGGTAAAACCAGCAAGGGACTCACCCCCGAGCCACCGAGCCACCGAGCCACCGCAAGAGACTCAGCCACCGCACCAACCGGGGCCAACCGGCAAGGGACTGAGCCCCCACCCCACTGGGGCCGACCAGCAATGGACTCATCCCCGGACCAACCGGGGCTCACAGCCAACCGGAACCGCCTGCCCAACCACCTCACCACCCCCAACCTCTCCCCCACGGCCCCCTCCCCACCCCGCCCCGCCCGCAAAAACCCTCATGGCCGAACACCGTTTGTCAAGGCATCTTTCCCGCCTTGACAAACGGTGTTCGGCCATGGAGACAATGCCAAGAGCGGGGCAAGGGGCCTCACCCCTTCACCACCCCCTACCGGGCCAAAGCCACCTGCCGCTCATGAGCATGATCCACAATAGGATCCCGAGGCTGGTGAACGGCCTTCCCCTCCACCCCCCGCAACTCCTCCACGTACCGACGCACATAATCCCCGGACGGATCGAACTTCTCCCCCTGCACAACGGGGTTGAAAACCCGAAAATAAGGAGAAGCATCAGTCCCGGACCCGGCAACCCACTGCCACCCGTGCTGATTAGAGGCCAAATCACCATCAATCAGGTGATTCATGAAGTGCCGAGCCCCCCACCACCAGGGCAGGTGCAGGTCCTTCACCAGGAAACTGGCGACGATCATCCGCACCCGGTTGTGCATCCACCCCTCCGCGAGCAGCTGCCGCATCCCGGCGTCCACGATCGGGAACCCGGTCCGCCCCTCCTGCCAGGCAGCGAACCGCCCGTCGTCCTCGTCGTGCTCCATCCGGTCGAACCGGGGGTCGTAGTTCTTGGTAGCGGTCTCCGGCCGGTGCCACAGCACGTCCGCGTAGAACTCCCGCCAAGCCAACTCGGACCGGAAAGTCGCCTCCCCCTCACCCTGACCCAACTCCGCCAACAGCGTGCGCGGGTGCAACACCCCCCACCGCAGGTAGGGCGAGAGCCGACTGGTCGCATCCAGGTCGGGACGATCGCGCGCCGTCTTGTAGTCCGGCAACCGCTCGTCCCGGAACTTCTCCCACAACGGCATCGGATCCGCGACGGCCTCACCGCCGGGGAGCTTCTCCCCACCCGACCGGGAAATCCAGTCCACAGTGGACGAATCGGTGCGGGCGGGCTCGCGCCAACCGTGTTCGGCCCAAGCCCGGCGGAACGGCGTGAACACCTTGAACGGCGTCCCGTCGCCCTTGCGCACCCGACCGGGGGCCACCGCGTACGGCGACCCGGACCGGACGAGCTCGACGTCCCCCAACGCCTCCTCCACAGCCGCGTCCCGCACCCGCCCGTAGGGCCCGTAGTCGGCGGAGACGTGCACGCTGTCCGCGCCGGCGGCGACCCGCGGCACGACCTCGACGGGGTTGCCGCGCACCACGTGCAGCCGCCCACCCAACTGCGCGTCCAACCCGCGCAGGCACCGGTACAGGTACTCGGTGCGAGCAGGCCCGGCCGAAGCCAGCAACCGGTCGTCCAGCACGAACAGCCCGAGGGCGGACGACGAACGCTCGGCGGCGCTGAGCAACGCCGGGTGATCGGCGGTGCGCAGGTCACGGCGGAACCAGATGACAGTCGGAGGAGCCACCGCCCAACGCTAGATCCGCCCACGCCCCGTCGCACAACGGAAGCGCACCCACCGCACGATCGCATGACGACCCACCCGACCAGCGGCACCACCACCCGCCCGACCCACGGCACCACCCACCCGACCCCGCGAACGACGAAGGCCCGCACCTCCACCGAGGCACGGGCCTTGTGCGCGAACGGGGCGAACTACCTCTTGTCCATCGTGAGGAAGTCGCGCTCCGCCGGGCCGACGTAGATCTGCCGCGGACGGCCGATCTTGGTGGCCGGGTCCTGGATCATCTCGCGCCAGTGCGCGATCCAGCCGGGGAGGCGGCCCAGTGCGAACAGGACGGTGAAGAACTTCGTCGGGAAGCCCATCGCCCGGTAGATCAGGCCGGTGTAGAAGTCGACGTTCGGGTAGAGCTTGCGGGACACGAAGTACTCGTCCGCGAGCGCCACCTCTTCGAGCTTCTTGGCGATCTCCAGCAGCTCGTCGTCGCCGCCGAGCTTGGCGAGGATCTCGTCCGCCGTCTTCTTGATGATCGCGGCACGCGGGTCGTAGTTCTTGTAGACCCGGTGGCCGAAGCCCATCAGGCGAACGCCCTCCTCCTTGTTCTTGACCTTGTTCACGAAGGCGGCGACGTCACCCCCGTCGTTGCGGATCTTCTCCAGCATCTCCAGGACCGCGCTGTTGGCGCCGCCGTGCAGCGGGCCGAACAGGGCGTTGATGCCCGCGGAGATGGACGCGAACAGGTTGGCCTCGGACGAGCCGACCAGGCGCACGGTCGACGTGGAGCAGTTCTGCTCGTGGTCGGCGTGCAGGATGAAGAGCAGGTCGAGGGCCTTCACCAGGTCGGGGTCGACGTCGTACGGCTCGGCCGGGAAACCGAAGGTCATGCGGAGGAAGTTCTCCACGAGACCGAGCGAGTTGTCCGGGTAGAGGAACGGCTGGCCCACGGACTTCTTGTACGCGTACGCCGCTATGGTCGGCACCTTCGCGAGGAGGCGGATCGTGGAGATCTCCACCTGCGTCGCGTCGAACGGGCTCAGGCTGTCCTGGTAGAACGTGGACAGCGCGGAGACCGCCGAGGACAGCACCGGCATGGGGTGGGCGTCGCGCGGGAACCCCTTGAAGAACTGCTTGAGGTCCTCGTGCAGCAGCGTGTGTCGCCGGATCCGCTGGTCGAACTGCTGCAGCTGGTCGGCCGTGGGCAGCTCGCCGTAGATCAGCAGGTAGCTGACCTCGAGGAAGGTGGATCGCTCCGCCAGCTGGTCGATGGGATATCCGCGGTAGCGCAGGATCCCGGCGTCGCCGTCGATGTAGGTGATCGCGGACGTGGTCGACGCGGTGTTGCCGAAGCCGTTGTCGTAGGTGACGCGGCCGGTCGACGTCAGCAGCTTGCCCACGTCGAGGCCGTTGGCTCCCTCCGTTGCCGGAACGACGCTCAGGGGCAGTTCTCCACCGGGGTAGCTCAGGGCTACGTCTGATTCGGTCACGACATCGGACGCTACTGCCTCCGTCCCCGTTCTCGCGCCCGGGGCGGGACCGAGGTCAGGCCGACGACGCCGCGGTGGCCTGCAGCTGCCGAGGGCGGGGACCCCAGCCGGGGGAGCCGAGCAGGCGCTGCAGCCAGTCGAGGGCCTCCTCGGTCAGGGGCAGCTCACCGGCCACGGAGGGCGCGACGTGCCGCGGGCGGGCGGTGTCGACGCTGACGTCACCGCACTCCTCCGGGGTCTGTCCGAGTCCGGCGAGCAGCTCCACGAGAACCGCGGTGCTGCGCGCGCCCGTCACGTCGTCGTCCGCGGCGAACGGCAGGCTGACCGAGAGCCGGGGGTGGGTCGCGGCGAGGGAGAGCAACCGTGCACTCCACGCCGGCTCGTGCTCCCAGCCGGGCGCGATGCGCACGCCCAGCGACGGGCCGGCGTCGCGGTGGGTCAGCGCGAAGACGTCGGCCTGGACCCCCTCGTCGGCCAGGTCCCGGAGGGAACCGAGGGCGGCCGACGGGGGCAGACTCCCGGCATCCGGGCCGCCGACGAAGGAGACCAGCGCCGCCCCGTAGCGCGGCTCCTCGACGGGGGTCCCGAGCTCGTCGACGTCGATTGCCGAGCTCCGCCGCGCCTGGGCGTACAGCGCCTCCATGGCGGCGGTCCACCCTTCCCCGCCGTGTACCTCGGCGACGGCGTCCCGCGCCTC
>NZ_DBNGPQ010000016.1:0-22834 GCF_057122925.1 Umezawaea sp.
GACGGTGATGCCCTCGGCGTCGCCCTCGACCACGAACGCGGTGATGCCGCCCTTGTGGCCCTCGCTCTTCGGGACCTTCGCCATCACCACGAGCAGGGTGGCCAGCGTGCCGTTGGTCGCCCACAGCTTCACGCCGTCGAGCAGGTAGTCGCCGTCGTCGGTGGGGACGGCCGTGGACCGCAGGTTCGCCGGGTACGAGCCGACCTCGGGCTCGGTCAGCAGGAACGCCGAGACCTCACCGGCGGCGAGGCGGGGCAGAAACGTCGCCTTCTGCTCGTCGGTACCCACGAGTTTGAGCGGTTGGGGGACGCCGATCGACTGGTGCGCCGACAGCAGCGCCCCGATCGCCGGGCTCACCGACCCCACCAGCATCAGGGCCTTGTTGTAGTAGACCTGCGACAGCCCGAGCCCGCCGTACTCCGCCTTGATCTTCATCCCGAACGCCCCGAGCCGCTTCAGCCCGGCGTACACCGAATCGGGTATCCGCGCCTCGCGCTCGATCAGCCGCACGTCGAGCTCCTTCTCGCAGAAGTGCCCGAGCCGCTGGAGGAACTCCTCGCCCGCCCGTCTGCCCTCGGCGTCCCCGCGCGGGTGCGGGTGGATCAGGTCCAGCCGGAGGTGGCCGAGGAACAGCTCTTTGCCGAAGCTGGGACGCCGCCATCCCGTTTCACGGGCCTGCTCGGCGACCTGCCGCGCCGCCCGTTCGTCGACCTTCTTGTCGCTACCGGTTTTCTCGGGGTCCACTGCGGTCATCGCTGACCTCCCAGGAGCCGAAAGGTGAACTCCTGACGGTACTACCGGTGGGTAGCGCCGTCCGATCAGCCGATCAGGCGCAGCCGCCGCTTCGCCAGCTCCTCCAGCGCCCCGGTCGCCTCGGCCAACGTCCGCAGGGCCTTGTCGAACACCTCCGCGTCCTCACCCAGCGTCAGCCGCATCTCCGCGTTCACCCCGGCCCGCGCCAGCCGTCCCGCGAGGATGGCGTCACGACCGGCCTTGGTCAGCTCGATCATCCGCACCCGCAGGTCAGCGCCCTGAGTCCGGGTCACGTACCCCATGCGCTCCAGCTCACCGGTCGACTTCGACGCGGCCTGCGCCGTCACCCCCATCGCCTCGGCCAGCTCCCGCACCGTCACCGGACCCGCCTGGAGGTGCTGGAACACGTACCCGTGCGAGACCCGCAGATCACCGAACCCCTCGGAGTCCAGGTGCCGCACCACCTCGTCCTGGGTCCACGCGGTGAGGGCGGTGAGCAGGAGCGTCAGGTCTTCACGCAAAGGAGTGGCGTCCACGCCGAAATCATGGAATGCTCAACCGCAGTTGCACAACCCTGGTTGAGGAGTGGTGATGGTGGAGACGTACCGGGTGGAGCGGGCGGAGCTGGTCGGCGACCTGGCGGAGATCGTCGAGCGCATCGTGTGGAGCGTGGTGAGCACGACGGATCGTTCGGGGCGACCGCGCTCGCGGGTGATGCACCCGGTGTGGGACTTCGCCGCGATGACCGGCGTCGTGGGGACGCGTCGGACGCCGGTGAAGGTGGCGCACCTGGCCGCGCGACCAGCTTTGACGTGCGCTTACTGGTCGCCGGACCACGACGCGGCGTTCCTGGATTGTGAGGCGTCGTGGGTGCCGGAGGGGGAGTTGGCGGAGGCGTGGGAGGCGCTGGCCAAGGGGTACGACCCGGCAGTGCTGTGGCCGGACGGGCCAGGGTCGGTGGGGTTCGCGGCGTTGCGGTTGACGCCGTACCGAATACAGGTGGTTCGGGCGGAGGCGTTGGCGGCGGGGAGACCTGTGCCCATGTGGGTGGCTGGAGGGAGCGGGGCGATGGTTGGGTGAAGAGCGGTTCCCTCGGGCGCGGTTGATTTGACTTGGAGATCCTGGATTTGGCCCTGTGATCGGGCCAAGGAGCAGGTGGTGATGACCTGCCCGATCAATCAGGGCAAGGGGCAGATCCCCTGAGAGCGTTATGCGCAGATTCGTCCATCAGAAGGTTCGGAACCGCTCCAACCGGATGATCGTGCGGACCAAGGCCGGGAGCTCGGCGAGTCGGCCGCGGTAGCCGGTGCCGAGGATCTTCCAGTTCTTCAGGTGGGTGATGGCGCGTTCGATTGCGGATCTGATTCCGGACAGCACTCGGTTCGCGGCGAGTCGGGTTCGCGGTTCTTGGGCTCTTTGGTCGGGGTGATCATGCTCGTACCCTGGTGGCCCTTGTCCGCGACGGTGTCGCGGGTGTCCAGTCGGTCGGGCAGGCCCAGGCGCGGAACGCTTCGAGGTCGCAGTTCCTGCCCGACACCGGGCAGGAAGCGGTGATCACCCGACCGGCCAGGTCGGCCGCGACCTGCACGGTCATCCCGGACCGGTGCCGCCGCCCCGAGCGCAGCTCCGGGCGCCCGAGCCGGTGGCCGATCGGGATGAGCGTGCCGTCCACCAGCAACGCGGTAACGAGCAGGTCGAGGCCGAAGTCCTTCGGTCGCCAGCGCAGGATCGGCGTGATCCGTCGGATCAGTCGGCTGAACTGGCAGGCCGGGACAAGCCAAGCCAAGCCAAGCCAAGCCAAACCGAACCGAGGAAAGGAAAGGCTGCACGGGTGGCAAGCGAGCATGTGGGTCGATTGACTGCCTGTGGCCATGTGCGCAACACGGCGCGGCCGGTTTTGCTTGGGGATTTGAGCCTTGAAATTAGTGATCGGGCAGGCTTTTGTGGCTGCCCTTTTGGCCCGATCAAAGGCTCAAATAAGGAGTCCCCAAGTCAAATCAGCCGAACACCCGACCAGCTCAAACAATCCTGCCCATGACGAAGCAACTCAACAATCAGTTCTGCGGCAGCGGCACAGCCCCGCGCTGCGTCAGCAACTGCTTCATGTACTCGACTTCACTGTTCTGCGACTTCAACATGTTGTCCGCCAACACCCGAACAACACTCTGCCCAGCATGATCAGCCGCGTACTCCGCCATGGGCGCCCCGCCGACGTGGTGCCGCAACATGAGTTGCAGGAAGTAGGTGTCGAACTCAACGCCACTCAACGAACGCAACTTCACCAGATCCTCGGACGAAGCCATCCCTGGCATCCCCGTGGCTCCCGACCCCGACCCCGACCCCGCCGCCGCCGTCGAGTGCGCGTGCTCGGACGAGGACTCCATCCACTTCATGTGGGTGCCGTCCGCGGACTGCTCGGGCATGCCCCAGAGGAACAGCCAGCCCTTCATCCGGCCGATCTGCTCCAACTGCGTGCTGGAGATGTCGAAGGCGAGTTGCTTGATCTCGACGGTCGTCGTCCGGTCGCGCGCGATGTTGGCCATCTGCACGCCCTGGAGGTGGTGCGCGGCCATGTCGGTCGCGAAGCCCACGTCCACCGAGTCCCGCGCGGGGACCGAGGCGTCGGACGAACCCGGCAGCTTGATGAGCAGCCCGATGGCCGCACCGAGCAGGAGCACGGCGAGCACGGCAGCGGTGATGACCACTGTCCTCGCCAGGGTGGGACCGCCGCTCGGACGGTCGTCCTGGACGTGCTCGGTCGCGCCCGCGTCCTGCTCGGTGTCGGCCATCACGGGATCAGCTGCTCGGTGTGGTGCTCGGTGCGCCCGCCGGCGCGCTGGCCGACGGGTCGGCCGCTCCGGTCGCGGCCGGGTCGGTCGCGCCGGTCGCGGCGGGGTCGGCCGGGTTGCCCTCGCCCTCGGCGGCGGTGCCACCGGTCATCGGGACGGCGTCGGGGCCGGGTGCCTCCGCGACGAACGGCGGGGGGCTGTCGACCGGGAAGCTGGTCGAGTCGCAGGCCGCGCCGACCTCGGGATAGGTGTTCGGGTTGCGGCGCAGGGACTGGATGAACTGGTCGATGCGCTCGTCGTCGGCGCTGTCGAGCTTGAGCTGGTGGCCCCACGACTGGAGGGAGATGGGCTTGTCGAGGCCGGGGTACGGCGACATCTGGGTGTACGGCTGGCCGGTGACGCGGTTCTTCAGCTTGTCGAGGGCCTCGCCGGTGACCTTGTCCGGGTTGTAGGCGATCCACACGGCGCCGTGTTCGAGGCCGTGGACCATGTTCTCGGTCCGGACGCCCGTCGCGTAGACGGTGCCCATGCAGTCGGCCCAGACGTTGTCGTGGGGGCCGCCGAACGGCGGGCTCTGGTCGTAGGCGACGCGCTGGGTCGACGCGACGTGCTTGCTCGCCTCGTACTCCTTCTTCACGACGCCCGCGATCTTGTCCGACGGGTCCTTGTTCGTGTCGGAGGGAGTCCACGCCGCGAGTGCTTCCGCCTTGGCGTTCTGCGCGTCGATCTTCGAGTACGCGTACCCGAACACACCGACCGCGAGACCGACCACCGCGATGACCGCGACGATGGTGCCCCAGGGCTTGGGCTTGCTCGCCACCACGGACGCGCGTGCCGCCTGCACGCTCCCGCGGTTGGCCTTAGTCTTCTTGCCGCTGACCATGTCCGCCTCAGATCTCATGTCATCCGTGCACGACGCCGGAGGACTGCCGCCGGTTAGTGTAGGGACACCGTGTCTGATCACCGTCAACCCTCGGTGGCGCAGGGTGTTCGTCAACAGTTGCCACCTGTCGGTGCGGACCCCGTCCATCCCACCCTCCGGGACGGGTCAACCCGGTCGAGACCAGCGCGAACGCTTCCCTAGACTTCTGCGGGTGACTCCCGCTGCGCTCGCTGAACTGGTCCGCGCGACGGCTGTGGACGTGCTGTCCGGCCGTGGCCTGGACACCGCCGCACTGCCGCCCGCGGTGACCATCGAGCGACCCCGCAACCCCGACCACGGCGACTACGCCACGAACCTGGCGCTCCAGATCGGCAAGAAACTCGGTGTCGGCTCCCGTGACCTGGCCGGATGGCTCGCCGAGGCGTTGACCGGGACGGACGCCATAGCCTCCGTCGAGGTCGCCGGACCCGGATTCCTGAACCTGCGCCTCGCCGCGGACGCGCAGGGCGCGATCCTGCGCGAGGTCCTGACCGGCGGTGACGCGTTCGGCACCGGTGACGAGCTGGCCAAGACCAAGATCAACCTGGAGTTCGTCTCGGCGAACCCGACCGGGCCGATCCACCTCGGCGGGGCCCGCTGGGCCGCGGTCGGCGACGCGCTCGGCCGGGTGCTGTCCGCGCGGGGCGGCGACGTGACCCGCGAGTACTACTTCAACGACGCGGGCGCGCAGATCGACCGGTTCGTGTCGTCGCTGATCGCGGCCGCCAAGGGCGAGCCCGCCCCCGAGGACGGGTACGCGGGCGGCTACATCACCGACATCGCCGCCGAGGTGATCAAGCAGGAGCCCAGCGCCCTGTCGGCCGAGGACGGCGCCGAGGTGTTCCGCCGGATCGGCGTCGGCCTGATGTTCGCCGAGATCAAGCAGGCCCTCCACGACTTCGGCACCGACTTCGACGTGTTCTTCCACGAGGACTCGCTGCACCGCTCCGGCGCGGTCGACAAGGTCGTCGAGGCGCTCAAGGAGTCCGGGGCGCTCTACTTCTCCGACGGCGCCTGGTGGCTGCGGTCCAGCGAGTTCGGCGACGACAAGGACCGGGTCGTCATCAAGAGCGACGGCGACCCCGCCTACATCGCGGGCGACATCGCCTACCTCCAGGACAAGCGCTCGCGCGGCTTCGACCTGTGCATCTACATGCTCGGCGCGGACCACCACGGCTACATCGGGCGCCTGAAGGCCGCCGCGGCGGCGCTCGGCGACGACCCGGCCGTGGTCGAGGTGCTGATCGGCCAGATGGTGAACCTCGTCAGCGAGGGCAAGCCGGTGCGGATGAGCAAGCGCGCGGGCACCGTGATCACCATGGAGGACCTGGTGGAGGCGGTCGGCGTGGACGCCGCCCGGTACGCGATGGTCCGGTCGTCGGTCGACTCCGTGCTGGACATCGACCTCGACCTGCTGCGCCGCAACAGCAACGACAACCCGGTGCACTACGTCCGGTACGCCTACGCGCGGATCGCGTCGGTGCGCCGCAACGCCGCCGACCTCGGCCTGGAGCCGAACGACCGCTTCGAGCTGCTCACGCACGACCGCGAGGGCGACCTGGTCCGCACGCTCGGGGAGTTCCCGCGCGTCGTGGCGGCGGCGGCCGAACTGCGCGAGCCGCACCGCGTGGCCCGCTACCTGGAGGAGTTGGCGGGCGTGACCCACCGGTTCTACGACACGCCCGACCTGCGGGTGCTGCCCCGAGGCGATGAGGAGATCACCCCCGTGCACCAGGCCAGGCTCCAGCTCGTGCTGGCCGCTCGTCAGGTCTTCACCAACGGCCTCGGCCTGCTCGGCGTCACGGCGCTGGAGCGCATGTGATGCGCGCGCACCCCGCCGGTCCCCGGCACGCCGACGTCATGACCCCCGGCAACACCGCCGGGTCCAGGCCGTCCACTTCGGACGACATCGCGCTCCTGCACCCCCAGGTGTGGCCGCGCAACGCCGAACGCGGGGAGGACGGCGTCGTCCGCTTCGCGGGCGTCGACGTCCGCGACCTCGCCCAGGAGTACGGCACGCCGCTGTTCGTGATGGACGAGGCGGACTTCCGGGCCCGCTGCGCCGAGCACGCCAGCGCGTTCGGCGACCCCACGCTGGTGCACTACGCCTCCAAGGCGTTCCTCAGCGTCTCGGTGGCCCGCTGGGTCGCCGAGGAGGGCCTGAGCATCGACGTGTGCAGCGGCGGCGAGCTGGCCATCGCGCTGCGGGCGGACTTCCCGGCCGAGCGGATCGCGCTGCACGGGAACAACAAGTCGGTCGCCGAGCTGGTCGCCGCCGTCGAGGCGGGCGTGGGCGCGGTCGTGGTCGACTCGTTCTTCGAGATCGCGAGGCTCGACCAGATCGCGCGCGACCGCGGGGTCGTGCAGCCGGTGATGATCCGGGTGACGGTCGGTGTCGAGGCGCACACGCACGAGTTCATCGCCACCGCGCACGAGGACCAGAAGTTCGGCTTCTCGCTGTCGTCCGGTGACGTCGCCGAGGCCGCGCGCCGCGTGCTCAAGGCCGGTGGCCTGCGGCTGATCGGCCTGCACAGCCACATCGGCTCGCAGATCTTCGACGCCAGCGGCTTCGAGATCGCCGCCCGCCGGGTGATCGGCCTGCTGGCCGACCTGCACGTCGAGCACGGCGCCGAGAAGCTCCAGGACCTGACCACCGTGGACCTCGGTGGCGGTCTCGGCATCGCGTACACGCCGGACGACGACCCGCCGCCGCCCGCCGAACTGGCCCGCCAGCTGCACAACATCGTGCGGAAGGAGACCGAGCACGCGGGTCTGCCGATGCCGCTGATCGCGGTCGAACCCGGTCGCGCGATCGTCGGACCGGGCACGGTCACCGTGTACGAGGTCGGCACGATCAAGGACGTCGAGCTGGACGCGGGCCAGAGCCGCCGCTACGTCAGCGTCGACGGCGGGATGAGCGACAACATCCGCACCGCGCTCTACGACGCGGTGTACGACTGCCGCCTGGTGTCGCGCGCCGTCGACCCGGACACGAAGGCCGTGCTGTGCCGCGTCGTCGGCAAGCACTGCGAGGCGGGCGACGTCGTCGTGCGCGACTGCTGGCTGCCCGAGGACCTCGCGCCGGGCGACCTGCTCGCGGTCGCCGCCACCGGCGCCTACTGCTACTCCATGGCCAGCGGCTACAACCGGCTGCCGCGGCCCGCGCTCGCCGCGGTGACCGACGGCGAGGCGCGCCTGCTCCTGCGCCGGGAGACCGAGGACGACCTGTTCCGCTTGGAGGTTGAAGGTGCCGGAAGGTAAACCGATCAGGGTTGCACTGCTGGGTTGCGGCACGGTCGGCACTGAGATCGTCCGGCTGCTGACCGACCAGGCCGTCGACCTGACCGCGCGGATCGGCGCCCCGGTCGAGCTGACCGGGATCGCCGTGCGCAAGCCCAACAAGCACCGCGAGGTGCCCGCGCACCTGCTCACGACCGACGCCGCCGCACTGGTGGCGTCGGACGTCGACCTCGTCGTCGAGGTCATCGGCGGCATCGAGCCCGCCCGCACGCTGCTGCTGGACGCCCTGCGCTCCGGCAAGTCGGTCGTGACGGCGAACAAGGCGCTGCTGGCCGAGCACTCCGGCGAGCTGTTCGAGGCGGCCGACTCCTCCGGCGCCGACCTCTACTTCGAGGCCGCCGTCGCGGGCGCGATCCCGCTGCTGCGCCCGCTGCGGGAGTCGCTGGCCGGTGACCGGATCACCCGCGTGATGGGCATCGTCAACGGCACCACGAACTTCATCCTCTCCGGCATGGACGCGACCGGCGCGAGCTACTCCGAAACCCTGGAGGAGGCCTCGCGGCTCGGCTACGCCGAGGCCGACCCGACCGCGGACGTGGACGGCTTCGACGCGGCGTCCAAGGCCGCGATCCTCGCCTCGCTCGCGTTCCACACCAGGGTCACGGCCGCCGACGTGCACCGCGAGGGCATCTCGGCGGTCAGCGCGTCCGACATCGCCGCCGCCAAGGGCCTCGGCCGCACGGTGAAGCTGCTCGCCATCTGCGAGCGGGTCACGGAGGTCGCCGAGGACGGCACCACGACCGAGTCGGTCGCCGCCCGCGTGCACCCGGCGATGATCCCGCGCGGCCATCCGCTCGCGGGCGTGAACGGCGCGTTCAACGCGGTGTTCGTCGAGGCCGACGCGGCGGGCGAGATGATGTTCTACGGCCAGGGCGCGGGCGGTGCCCCGACGGCCAGCGCGGTGCTCGGCGACCTCGTCGCGGTGGCCCGCAACCGGGTCGTCGGCGGTCGCGGCCCCCGCGAGTCCGCCTACGCGGGCCTGCCGGTGCGGTCGATCGGCCAGACGCCGACGCGCTACCACATCAGCCTCGACGTGGCCGACCGCGCGGGCGTCCTCGCCCAGGTCGCGGCCGTGTTCGCCGAGCACGACGTGAGCATCGCCGCCGTGCGGCAGGAGGGCAGGGTCGACGACGCCAGCCTGGTGATCGTCACCCACGCCGCGTCCGACGCGGCACTCCGGTCCACTGTGGACAAGGTCGGTGGTCTCCCGGTGGTGAGGGACGTGGTCAGCGTGATGCGCGTGGAGGGCGAAGAACAGTGACGATCCAGGCAGGCGTGCGACCCGGCTGGCCGGGCATCATCAACGCCTATCGCGACCGCATCGACCTGCCGGACGGCGCACGGGTCGTCACCCTGCACGAGGGCGGCACCCCGCTGGTCGAGGCGGAGCACCTCTCCGAGCTGACCGGCAGCCGCGTGCTCGTCAAGGTCGAGGGCGCGAACCCGACCGGCTCGTTCAAGGACCGCGGCATGACCGTGGCCATGACGTACGCGCTGGCCAGCGGCATCAAGGCGGTCATCTGCGCCTCCACGGGCAACACGTCGGCCTCGGCCGCCGCGTACGCCGCGAAGGCCGGTCTGACCGCTGCCGTGCTCGTGCCCAGCGGCAAGATCGCGCTCGGCAAGATGGCCCAGGCCGTCATGCACGGCGCGAAGATCCTCCAGATCGACGGCAACTTCGACGACTGCCTCGAACTGGCGAGCAAGACCGCGGCCGAGTACCCGGTGACGCTGGTCAACTCGGTCAACCCGGTGCGGCTGATCGGCCAGAAGACCGCCGCGTGGGAGATCTGCGACGTGCTCGGCCGGGCCCCCGACTTCCACTGCCTCCCGGTCGGCAACGCGGGCAACATCACCGCGTACTGGCGCGGCTACCAGGACTACGCCAAGGACGGCGTCACGACGTCGACGCCGAGGATGTACGGCTTCCAGGCCGCCGGGTCCGCGCCGCTCGTGCTGGGCGAGCCGGTGAAGAACCCGGAGACCATCGCCACGGCGATCCGCGTCGGCAGCCCGGCCTCGTGGACCGGGGCCGTCACGGCCCGCGACGAGTCGAACGGCCTGATCGCGGCGGTCACGGACGAGCAGATCCTGGAGGCCTACCGGCTGCTCGCCGCGCGCGAGGGCATCTTCGTCGAGCCCGCGTCCGCCGCCAGCATCGCGGGCCTGCTCGCGACCGCCGCCGACGGCAGGCTCCCCAGGGGCTCCGTCGTGGTGTGCACGGTCACCGGCCACGGCCTGAAGGACCCGGACACCGCCCTGCTCGGCATGGCCGCGGTCGAGCCGGTGCCGGTCGACCCCGGCGCGGTCGCGTCCGCGCTGGAACTCGCGTGACCTCGGCCGTCCGGGTCACCGTGCCCGGCTCGACCGCCAACCTGGGCTCGGGCTTCGACGCGCTCGGCATGGCGCTGGCCGTCCACGACGAGGTGGACGTCCGGGTCGTGGCCTCCGGCCTCGCCGTGCGCGTGTCCGGCGAGGGTGGCGAGAACGTGCCCACCGACGAGACCCACCTGGTCGTGCGGGCCTTCCGCGCGGCCTGCGAGCTGCTCGGCTCCAGCCCGCCCGGCCTGGAGTTCGACTGCCGCAACACGATCCCCCATTCGCGTGGACTCGGCTCGTCGGCCGCCGCGGTCGTGGCGGGTGTCGCGGCCGCCTACGGCCTCGCCGGTCGCGAGTTGGACACGGCCGCGTTGCAACTCGCCTCCGAGTTCGAGGGGCACGCCGACAACGCCGCTGCCAGCATGTTCGGCGGCGTCGTGATCGCGTGGTCCGAGGGCGACCGGTACCGGGCGGTCCGGCTGGACCCGCACACCGACCTCCGGCCGGTCGTGCTGGTGCCCGAGGAGGAGTCGTCGACCAAGACCACGAGGGGGCTGCTGCCCGCCGTGGTCCCGCACGCCGACGCGGCGTTCGCGGCAGGCCGTTCCGCGCTGGCCGTGCACGCCCTGACCTGCGATCCCTCGCTGCTGCTCGCCGCCATGGACGATCGGCTCCACCAGCCGTACCGGGAACCCGCGTGGCCGGGGACGATCCGGGTCGTCCGGGAACTTCGGGCTTCCGGAGTGGCCGCGGCGGTGTCGGGGGCCGGTCCGACGGTGCTGGCGCTCCCGAAGGACGGCGAACTCCCCGTCGGCGTCGACGTCACCGGCTTCGACGTGCGGCGATCGGCCGTGGACACGACCGGCGTGCGCGTTCGTCCACTTGGCTGACGGCGCCACGCGGGGGTACCCGGTTGTTGCACCCGCACCGGCCTGCGTCTACCCTCGGAGGCGATCAGTCACCGCGCGCACGGGCGCCGGTGCCGTGCCCGGACAGTCGTTCCGGGTCGCATTCCAGCCAGCCAGGGACCCTGTGCCGCAAGGGCGGGGTCGAGGCTGAAAGGCACCCGATCGCCGTGTGACCGAGAAGTCCCGTGCCGACGGACGTCGTCGCAAGTGCGCAATCGCCGCGTCGAATCCGTCTTCATCGGACGAACTGCTGTTCCGCATTCCGTCGGACGGCAGGTCCGCTGGGCCGCGTAGGAGGCGGGGTCCGGTCAGGAAGGACTTGTGTGAGCAACACCGATTTGTTGAGCAGCGACGCTGCTCCCGACGCCGCTGCCAGTACTGGAGCCGAGGAGAACGCCCTGTCCACCCCTTCCAACGGCAGCGCCCCGCGCAAGCGGGCTGGTCTGTCCGGCATGGTGCTCGCGGAGCTTCGTGAGCTCGCGGGCCAACTCGGCATCAACGGCACCGCGGGTCTGCGCAAGGGCGACCTCATCGCGGCGATCAAGGAAAAGCAGGGCGGTACCTCCGGTCGGGCCAGCACCTCGACCCCGCCCGCCAAGGCTGAGAAGCCCGCCGCGAAGGTCGCCGAGGCGCCCGTGGCCGCTCCGGTCGTCGAGAAGCCCGTGCAGGCCCCGGTGGAGAAGCCGGTGCAGCAGCAGCTCGAGGTCGCCGAGGCACCCGCCACCACCGGTGAGGAGGAGGGCGGCCGTCGCAACAACCGGCGTCGCCGGTCCTCCGGTCGCGCCGCGGGCAGCCCGGAGAACACCGTGGCCGCCCCCGCCGAGGCGCCCGCCGTCGAGCGTCCGCAGCAGGACCAGCCTCAGCGCGACCAGCCGCAGCGCGACCGCAACCAGGGCGAACGCCCGGACCGCGGCGAACGCCCTGACCGGGGCGAGCGTCCCGACCGGGGCGACCGCTCCGAGCGCGGCAACCGGCAGGACCGGGGCGACCGCTCCGAGCGCGGTGACCGGAACGACCGCGGTGACCGCGGTCAGGGCCGCAACCGCCAGGACCGGGGCGACCGGCAGAACGACAACCGGGGCGACAACCGGCAGAACGACCGGTCGAACACCGTGGTGGAGGACGACGACGAGGAGGGCGGTCGTCGCGGCCGTCGCTTCCGCGACCGCCGCCGCCGTGGCGGGCGGGTCGAGGGCGGCGCCCCCGGCGCACCCGACACCGAGGTCCGCGACGACGACGTGCTGCTCCCCGTCGCGGGCATCCTCGACGTGCTGGAGAACTACGCGTTCGTGCGCACGTCCGGGTACCTCGCGGGCCCGAACGACGTCTACGTGTCGTTGTCGCTGGTCCGCAAGTACGGGCTGCGTCGCGGTGACGCGCTGATCGGTGCCGTCCGGCAGCCGCGCGACGGCGAGCAGCAGCGGCAGAAGTTCAACCCGCTGGTGCGGGTGGACAAGATCAACGGCTTGGACCCGGACCAGCTGAAGAACCGGGACGACTTCACCAAGCTCACGCCGCTGTACCCGAACGAGCGACTGCGCCTCGAAACCGAGCCGCACATCCTCACCACGCGCGTCATCGACCTGGTGATGCCGATCGGCAAGGGGCAGCGCGCGCTGATCGTCTCGCCGCCCAAGGCGGGCAAGACGTCGGTGTTGCAGGCGATCGCCAACGCGATCACCACCAACAACCCCGAGTGCCACCTGATGGTCGTCCTGGTGGACGAGCGTCCGGAAGAGGTCACCGACATGCAGCGCTCGGTGAAGGGTGAGGTCATCGCCTCCACCTTCGACCGGCCGCCGTCGGACCACACGACGATCTCCGAGCTGGCCATCGAGCGGGCCAAGCGGCTCGTGGAGATGGGCCACGACGTGGTCGTGCTGCTCGACTCGATCACCCGGTTGGGCCGTGCCTACAACCTGGCCGCGCCCGCTTCCGGTCGCATCCTGTCCGGTGGTGTCGACTCGACGGCCCTGTACCCGCCGAAGCGGTTCCTGGGCGCGGCGCGGAACATCGAGGGTGGCGGGTCGCTGACCGTCATCGCGACGGCGCTGGTGGAGACCGGCTCCGCCGGTGACAGCGTGATCTTCGAGGAGTTCAAGGGCACCGGCAACGCGGAGCTCAAGCTGGACCGGAAGATCGCCGACAAGCGGATCTTCCCGGCCGTGGACGTCGACCCGTCCGGTACCCGCAAGGAAGACCTGCTGCTGTCGCCGGACGAGTTGGCGGTCATGCACAAGTTGCGCCGGGTGCTGCACGCGTTGGACAGCCAGCAGGCCATTGAGCTGCTGATGGACCGGCTGCGGAAGAGCCGCACCAACATCGAGTTCCTGATGCAGGTGGCCAAGACGACCCCTGGTAACGAGGGCGTCTGAGTGTGACTGTTGTGGCCAGGGCCGTTCCCGTGCGGGGGCGGCCCTGGTTTTTTGTGGGTGGGTAACCCCGGTGCGCGAGTGTCACGAGCCACGATGAGCGCTTTTTGTCGGGGCTCTGGGGGTCGGGTTTGGGCATGGGGGCCGGAAGCGCTCGGGGTCGCGGTGAGCTGGAGACCGGAAACTGCTGGTCAGATGGTTCCGAGCGGGCGGTGAGGGCTGGGGGTGTGGTCTAGCAGCCGGTGTGGGTGTGGGTGCCCTCTGCTGCCAGGGCCTTGCTGCGGCTGCGTTCTCGCAGGTACCAGTGCACCAGCAGGGCGATGGTGGGGACGCCCAGGCCCAGCGCCAGTGGTGTTGGTAGGCGTACGCCGTCCGCGGCGACGCCCACTGCTAGTACGGACCCCGGGTACAGCCATCTGAGCCAGCGCTGTTGCCACCTGTTCTGCCAGGTGACCGAGGAGCCCGCTGCTGCCGCTACCGCTGTCGCCGCTCCGAAGACGGGGGTCGAGAGGGTGGTGAACTCGCCCGAGGTGTGGCCGAGCAGGACGCCTGCCAGGCCGGTGAGGCCCAGTACGGCGGTGCTGAACAGGTACGGGACCGCCAGCCACGTCGTGAGGCTCAGCGGGCGTCCGGCGGCACAAAGCACCGCGCAATTGTGCGTGTTGAGGCGCTGACGTGCTGCGTTGAGCAGTCGAACGGCCACGGCTTGCGCTGAACGGGCGTTGGGCAGCGGCGAACGGACGTGTACCAGTGGTCCGGGTCACGTGTCGTGTTCGGGAACAATCGAACGTGTGCCGGCGTTTTCGTCTTCGTCAGGCGATCTGGCAGACTCTCTAGTCGGGTCCGGCTCCGGTTCACCCCAATCCTGGGGACCCGGCGGCCACACGTGAAAGGGACAAGACGTTGAAGACTGGTATCCACCCGCAGTACATCTCCACCGATGTGACCTGTAGCTGTGGGAACGCGTTCACCACGCACAGCACGAAGACCTCCGGGTCCATCCACGTCGAGGTCTGCTCGAACTGCCACCCGTTCTACACCGGCAAGCAGAAGATCCTCGACACCGGTGGTCGGGTCGCGCGCTTCGAGGCCCGTTACGGCAAGCGCGCCAAGTAGCTTCGTTCACGGCGTCCTGCCCGAGCCCACGCGGCTCGGGTCGGGCGCCGTTTTCGTCTGTTCAGAAAGTGCAACGAAGCCACGGGAGTCGTCGTGAACCAGCCCCAGCCGCTCGAGGACCTGCTCGCCGAGCACGCCGATCTGGAGCGGCAGTTGGCCGACCCGGCCGTGCACGCCGACCAGGCGGGCGCGCGCAGGCTGGGGAAGCGGTACGCCGAGCTGGGGCCGATCGTGAGGGCTGTTCGGGATCTTGAGCAGGCCCGTGAGGACCTGGAAGCGGCGTCGGAGCTGGCCGAGGACGAGGCGTTCGCGGCTGAGGCCGAGGAGCTGAAGGTCAAGATCCCGCAGTTGGAGGCGAGGCTCACCGAGCTGCTGCTGCCGCGCGACCCGCACGACTCGTCGGACGTGGTCATGGAGATCAAGTCCGGCGAAGGGGGCGAGGAGTCCGCGCTGTTCGCGGGCGACCTGCTCCGGATGTACCTGCGGTACGCCGAGCGCCACGGCTGGAAGGCCGAGGTGCTCGACGGCACCGACTCGGACCTGGGTGGGTTCAAGGACGTGACGGTCGCGATCAAGAGCAAGGTCGACACCCCGGACGGGGTCTGGTCGCGGTTGAAGTTCGAGGGTGGTGTGCACCGCGTGCAGCGGGTGCCCGTGACGGAGTCGCAGGGGCGCATCCACACGTCGGCCGCCGGTGTCCTGGTGTTCCCGGAGACCGAGGACGTCGAGGTCGAGATCGACGAGAAGGACCTGCGGGTGGACGTGTTCCGCTCGTCCGGCAAGGGCGGGCAGTCGGTCAACACGACCGACTCCGCGGTCCGCATCACGCACCTGCCCACCGGCATCGTCGTGTCGTGCCAGAACGAGCGCAGCCAGCTCCAGAACAAGGCGCGCGCCATGGTCGTCCTCCAGTCCCGCCTGGTCGCGCTGGCCGAGGAGCAGGCGCAGCAGGACGCGTCCAACGCCCGCAAGAACCAGATCCGCACGGTGGACAGGTCCGAACGGGTGAGGACGTACAACTTCCCGGAAAGCCGCATCTCCGACCACCGGGTTGGGTACAAAGCACATAACCTGGACCAGGTGCTCGACGGTGACCTCGACGCGGTTCTCGACGCGCTCGCGGCGGCCGACCGGGCGGAGCGGCTCGCTGGTACGTGACTGTCGAGGAGGCGCGAGATGGCCGAGATCTTGGTCAATCCCCAGGAAGCGCCTCTGGACAGCCCGGTCGACGTGCTCGTGGTCGGCCTGCCCCCCGATTCCCGCGCGACCATCACGCTGACCACGGGTGACCGCTCGTCGTCCGCGGTGTTCGCGGCGGACGAGCGCGGTGTGGTCGACCTCACCCGGCACGCCCCGCTGGAGGGCGACTACTCCGGTGTGGACCCGATGGGCCTGTTCTGGTCGCTCCGGCGGGTCGCGGGCGAGCCCGGTCCGACGCTGCTGGAGGTCGACGGCGTCGGCAAGGTCGAACTCCAGCGCCTGACCGTGCCCGAGGGCGTTCGCCGGACGGTGGTGGACTCCGACGGGCTGTCGGGCGTGCTGTTCGAGCCGGACGACGGGGACACCTACCCCGGCGTGATCGTGCTCGGCGGCTCCGAGGGCGGCCTGCGCGAACTCGACGCGGCGCTCCTCGCGGGCCACGGGTTCACCGCGCTGGCGCTGGCCTACTTCGGTGCGCCTGGCGTGCCGGACCACCTGGTCGACGTGCCGCTGGAGTACTTCGGCAGGGCCGTGGCCTACCTGTCCGCCCGCGCGGGTGAGATCGGGGTGCTGGGCGGCTCCCGCGGCGGCGAGGCGGCGCTGCTGGTGGGCGCGACGTTCCCCGAGGTCCGGGCCGTGGTCAGCGTGGTCGGCAGCGGGGTCGTGACCCAGGGCATCGGCCCCGGTCGCAACCTGCTCCAGGTCCTCCAGCACGAGGCGGCGTCGTGGACGCTCAAGGGCGAGGCCCTTCCCTACCTGCCCTGCTCCGTTCCGGACGGTCTGCGCGCCGACGTGGTGGACGACGTGCCGACGAGCCTGGCGCGGGCGTTCGACCTGACCGACGGCGTTCCCGAGGAGACGGTCATCCCGGTCGAGCGCATCCTCGGCGGCGTGCTGCTGCTGTCGGCGGGCGACGACCGGAGCTGGCCGTCCACCGCGCTCAGCGAGATCGCCAAGCAGCGGCTGGACGAGCACGACCACCCCTTCCCGTACGAGCACGTGGTCTACCCGGACGCGGGGCACCTGATCGCCGGACCGCCCTACCGGCCGACGACGGACGTGCTCGTCCCCGGCCCGGACGTGGTGTTCGAGATGGGTGGCGCACCGCCCGCGACGGCGGCCGCCCGAGCGGATGCGTGGCGTCGGTCGCTCCAGTTCTTCTCGGAGCAGTTGGGCACCTAGTGTGGTGGCATGAGCGCACACTTTGACGTCGTGGTCCTCGGTGCGGGCCCTGGAGGGTACGTCGCCGCGATCCGGTCGGCCCAGCTCGGGTTGAAGACCGCGATCATCGAGGAGAAGTACTGGGGCGGTGTGTGCCTCAACGTCGGCTGCATCCCCTCGAAGGCCCTGCTGCGCAACGCCGAGCTGGCGCACATCGTCAACCACGAGGCGAAGGCGTTCGGCATGAAGGTCGACGGCACGATCAGCTTCGACTACGGCGTGGCGTTCCAGCGCAGCCGCAAGGTCGCCGACGGGCGCGTCAAGGGCGTGCACTTCCTGATGAAGAAGAACGGCATCACGGAGTACCAGGGGCGCGGCGAGTTCACCGACGACCACACGATCGTCGTCAACGGCGAGACGGTGACGTTCGACCACGCGATCATCGCGGCGGGCGCGACGACCCGGATGCTGCCCGGCACCGCCAAGAGCGACCGCGTGGTGACCTACGAGGAGCAGATCCTCAGCGAGGAGCTGCCCGAGAGCATCATCATCGCCGGCGCCGGCGCTATCGGCGTCGAGTTCGCCTACGTGATGCACAACTACGGCGTGAAGGTCACCATCGTCGAGTTCCTCGACCGGATGGTGCCCCTGGAGGACGTCGAGGTCTCCACCGAGCTGGCCAAGCGGTACCGCAAGCTCGGTGTCGAGGTCCGCACCGGCACCCGCGTCGAGTCGATCGACGAGTCCGGCCCGAAGGTGCGCGTCACCGTCACCAAGGACGGCGAGGAAGAGGTCCTGGAGGCCGACAAGGTCATGCAGGCCATCGGTTTCCAGCCGCGCGTCGAGGGCTACGGCCTGGAGAAGACCGGCGTGGAGCTGACCGACCGCGGTGCCATCGCCATCGACGGCCGCTGCCGCACCAACGTGCCGCACATCTTCGCCATCGGCGACGTGACGGCGAAGCTGATGCTCGCGCACGCGGCCGAGTCCATGGGCATCGTCGCCGCCGAGACCATCGGCGACGCCGAGACGATGGAACTCGACTACGTGATGATCCCGCGCGCCACGTTCTGCCAGCCGCAGATCGCGAGCTTCGGCTACACCGAGGCGCAGGCGCGGGAGAAGGGCTACGACGTCCAGGTGGCGAAGTTCCCGTTCACCGCCAACGGCAAGGCGCACGGCCTCAACGAGCCCGGCGGGTTCGTGAAGCTGATCAGCGACGGCACGCACGGTGAGCTGCTGGGCGCCCACATCATCGGCCCGGAGGCGACGGAGCTGCTGCCGGAGCTGACGCTGGCCCAGCAGTGGGACCTGACCGTCCACGAGGTCGCCCGCAACGTCCACGCGCACCCCACGCTGGGCGAAGCCGTCAAGGAAGCGGTGCACGGCCTGGCCGGGCACATGATCAACTTCTGAGTTCACGGACGTGTGGTGCCGGGCGCTGCGACCCGGCACCACGACTACCATCCGCGCATGAACCGACAGCCCATCCGCCTCGCCCTCGTCGAGGCGGAGCGCATGCTGACGGCGGCTGGTGTGGACAGTCCGCGCGTCGACGCCGAGTACCTCGCCGCCCACGTGCTCGGGGTCGAGCGGTCCCGGCTGCCCCTCATCCCCATGGTCGACCAGCAGGTGCTGGAAACCCTGCACAAGCTGGTGCGCAGGCGCGCCGAGCGCGTGCCGCTCCAGCACATCCTCGGCTGGTCGCCGATGGGCGCGATCACGGTCGACGTCGGCCCCGGCGTCTTCATCCCCCGACCCGAGACCGAGTTCCTGCTGGACTGGGCCCTGCGGCAGGTCAGGGGTGTCGACCGGCCGGTGGTGGTCGACCTGTGCACCGGTTCCGGCGTGCTCGCCCTGGCCACCGCCAACGCCCGGCCGGACGCCACCGTGCACGCCGTCGAGAAGGACGTGGACGCCCTCGCCTGGGCGCGCCACAACTCGGACGCCCGCGTGCTGGCGGGTGACACGCCGATCCGCCTGCACGCAGGCGACGTGACCGCCCCCGGCGTCCTGGTGGACCTGGAGGGGACCGTCGACCTGGTGCTGTGCAACCCGCCGTACGTCCCGGAGGGCACCCCCGTGCAGCCGGAGGTGGCCGACCACGACCCGCACGCCGCCGTCTTCAGCGGGGCCGACGGGCTCGACGTGATCCGCTCGGTGGTGGCGCTGACCGCCCGCCTGCTGCGCTCGGACGGTGTGGTGGCGATCGAGCACGACGACAGCCACGGCGAATCCGTGCCCGCGCTGCTGAGCGCGCGGAGGGTCCTCACCGACGTGGCCGACCACCGCGACCTGGCGGGCCGACCCCGATTCGCGACTGCTCGAAAGGTCTAGCGGACCACCGTTCGCGCTGGTGGGAGGGCTGCGGTGGAATAGTCCGCGCGGTGGCGCGCTTTCACCCGTTCGACTGTCGCGGGAGTGCGTATTTCCCATTTTTCTGGCAGAATTGCTCGCCGTCTATTCGGTGAGGAGTTCGATGTCTGTCAATAATCCGGACGAGTGGTCCGAATTCCGATTATGGCTCAACGCGCAGCTCGAATGGTTGCGCTGCGTAGAACCCCAGAAGGATTGTCGCCTTTTGGAGCAAGCCCGCGCCCTCTTCCCGGCGATCGGTGAGGAGGACGGTGCCACCCGCGCGGTGGCGGAGCTGGAACGCCTCGTGGAGAAGGCGTGGTCCGCCGAGGGCACGACGATGCTGCGCCACTACCTCGGCTACGCGCTCGCCACCAGGGCGGTCGAGGTCCGCCGGATGCTCGGTCCCGGCGGGGTCGTCATCGTGGAGGGGATCGCCGACCGCATCCTGGCGCTCGACACGTGCGACTCGGAGCTGGACGACTTCGCCGTGGCGCTGAAGAGGCGCAACCGGGCTCGGGAGCCGCGGACCGGTCAGCGCGCCGTGCCCGCGTTCGCCGCGCTGCTGCTGGTGTTCGGCGTCGTCCCGCTGGTGGCGGGCGGCCTGCTGGGCAGCGGACCACTGGTGAGCGTCGGCGTGCTGCTGTCCGTCGTGCTGCTGTGCGCGTTCGCCTGGCTGCTCCGCACCACCGGCGCGCACCGCGGTGTGCGCAGACCCGCCCACCTGAGCACGGGTCGCTGACGGTGGCCCCCTACCTGGCGCCAGGACGGCGGCCCGCCTCGGCCAGCGCGCGGCCGAGGTGCCGGGCCACGTCCTGGTTGTCGGCGGGTGCCACCGTCAGCCAGCCGTCGCCCGCGGGCACGGCCACGTAGCGCCCGGCGCGGGTGTCGAACCAGGTGACGACCTCGTCGCCGATCGCGAAGTGGCCGGTCCCCACCATCGGTTCGGACACCACGGCCCGCCCGACCCCGTCGCGCTCCGGCCGGTCCACCGCCGCCACCGGCACCGCCACCGGTTTGCCGGGACCGCGGCGGCGCGGCGGCAGCACACCCACGACCGCGGCCGCGAGCGCGTCGTCCGGCACCGGGGTCAGCGACACGGACAGCTCGTGCTGGACGACGAGGACGGCGTAGTCGCCGCGTGCCACCAGGCAAGCCCGCAGCAGCACCGGTTCCTCGACGTTCGGCATCCCCATCGCCACCACCCGCAGGTCCGGTTTGGCCAGCAGCCGCAGCGCGTCCTCCAGGTCCGGCTCGGGCCGCCCGCGCCGCACCAGCCCGCGGTGCTCCAGGTCCGTGTGCACCGCCGCCCGGATGCGGGCGCGCTCGTCGAGCGTGTCGCCGTACTGGGGGATCTCCAGCGGGTGCGGCAGACCACCGAACCGCAGGTCCTCCCACAGCACCTCGAACGCGGGCAGCGACAGCGTGGCGATCCCGCTCATCCGCCGATCACCGGAGGGGAGACCATCCGGTTGTCGCCGAAGTGCTCGTCGGTGGGGACGAGGTACTTCGCCTGGTGCTCCAGGTCCTCGCCGCCCTCACCCCTGGCACCGCCCGCGCCGCCACCGGCCGCGGCACCACCGCTCGCGCCGCCACCGGCCGCTGCCGCCGTGCCCCGCCCGCGTCCCGTGGTGCTTCGCGGCGCGGCGGCGCCAGGGGGGCCGAAGCCGCTGCCGGTCGGCCCGAATCCCGTCGTGGGGGCCCGACCGGACGTGCCTGGACGGCCCGCGTTGCCCGTCCTGCCTCCGCCCGCGCCGGATCCGCCGGGCAGCAGCGGGCGTCCGGTGCGGGGATCGCGAGCGACCGGTGGCTGTGGACCGGGGAAGTGCGCGGGCTGGCCGTTCTGCCGCGGCGGCGTGGACGGGGGAGGTGGCGTGGGGGTGGGCGGGCCCGCCCAGGAAGCGCCGGTGGTCCCGTCACCGACCCCACCGCCCTTGATCCCGCCGTATCTGATCCCGCCGTCCTTGATCCCACTGCCGCCGATCCCGCTGCCCGTGGTTCCGGTGTCCGCGTTCCCGCTGACACCGGTCGTTCCCACCCCGCCGCTGGTGTCGATCGTGCGGGTGTTCACCGACGAGGTCGTCGTCGTGGGATCCACGACCCCCCGTTCCCGGATGACCGACGGCACCTCGGCGAACTCGGGCATGGACGCCGTGGCGAAGCGCAACGCGTCGTCCCGCGACCGCATGACCGCCACGGCCTCGTCCTTGGCGGCCTCGGACTTCGCCCGCTGCACCGGCACCGTGAACGCCAGCGCACCGACCTGGAGGATGCTCCCGCTCGCCAGCGCGTCGGCGAACATCTTCTCCGGGTCGTACGGCACCGGGGGAGGCATCCGCGTCTTCGCCTCGTCGGCGGCGTTCGTCTGCTGCTGCAACGCGTTCCCGGTGGACGTGAAGTGCTCCCCGGTCGCGTCGCTGAACGACCCGACCTTCGCCAGCGCGCTCCGAGCCCTCTCGGCCGCCGCACCGGTCCACCCGCCCCGCGACCCGTTGACGATGATGCTGAAGTCCACCGCCAGCTCGGTCAACTGCCGCCCGACGTCCCTCCACCCGTCCGCGATCTCAGCGGCGGTGGTGGCGTTGAACTTCTCCTCGACCTGCCGCTTCAGCTCGACGTGCTCCTGTGCCGGGTAGTTCGCCGTCGGCTCCGGAACGACGGGCTTGGTACGGGCCATGGTGCATCCCCACTTCAGGAGGGTCGGAGATTCAGGGCAGCTTGGGGGCGATCAGCTCAGCGGCCTTGGTGGCCCGCTCGCAGGCCGCCGCGGTGTCGGTGGAGGACGGCTTGACGCCGCCGACGACCTGCACGCTGGCCGAGTCGGCGACGGAGATCACCACGTGGCAGAGGTCCAGGGCCCCGTTGGGTGCCTCGACCTTCGAGGACTCGTACTTCCCGATCTTGATCGAGGTGGCCTTGGCCCCCGCGTAGTCGAGGTCCTCGACGCTCCTGGCGGGGAGGACGTTGGCCGTGACCCCGCCGTTCGCGTCGATCCACTCGCAGCTCTGCCCGCCCGCGGTCTTGCGGGCCTCTCCCGGCGTGGGGAGGCTGAGTTGCGCGGCTTCCCCGGGGGACAGGAGATCGCAGGGCTTGACGTCGGCCAAGACCGACGCCCCCGCCCCCGAGGCGCTGCTCGGTGGACCGGAGGTCTCCGTCGTCGCCTCGGATCGAGCATTTCCCGTCTGTTCTACGGAGCAGCCCCCTCCGAACAGCGCGAGGGTCGTGGCGGCGACCAGGAGCGTCACGAAAGTGCGGTTCATGGCTGATTCGTCATTTCCATCAGAGGTTCTTGAACGTGGATGATTGGCCGCCATCGACGTTCTGGTACGAGGATCGGCTCTTCTTCAATTCCGCTTTGAGATCGTCGATCGCTTTCACGAGATCCGGTATCACCTCGCCTGCGGCCTGGGTGCCGACCTGTTTGTTCACGGCGCCGACGGCTTCCGCGTATCCGCCTCCGAGAGGAGTGGCCGTGGTGAGGATCGACGCCCGCTGCCTGATCTTGGCGAGTTCGTCCTGCATCTCGGTCAGCTTCTTCAGCATCGCGTCGACCACGTGCGGGTCCACCGACAGGGCCTGGGCCTCCGTGGCCGCGCCGATGGCGCGCGCGGCGGCGATGACGTCGCTCATCCCCATGGT
>NZ_DBNGPQ010000017.1:0-17791 GCF_057122925.1 Umezawaea sp.
TTGAAGCTTAGCAAGCGATTTTTCTGACTGTCAAATCGGCCTGCGAGGCATTCAGTTCTGAAGATTGTGGCCCCCGCTCCGGCCCGTTTCCGGTCCGTGTCGCGGTGACAAGGAGAAAGTTACACCCTCATGATCCGGGGGACAAATCGGGGGGTACCCAACCCGCGAACGCCCTAGAAGAGCCCCCGCTCGAAGGCCACGGCGACCGCGGCGGCCCGGTCCTTGACCCCGAGCTTCGCGTACACGTGGAGCAGGTGCGTCTTCACGGTCGCCTCGCTGATGAACAGCTTCTTCGCGGCCTCCTTGTTGGTGGACCCCCGCGCCACCAGGCCGAGCACCTCCAGCTCCCGCTGGCTCAGCTGGTCGGTGGCCGGGGCCCTGACCTGCCCGAGCAACGTCGTGGCGACCGAGGGCGACAGCACGGCCTCGCCGCGGGCGGCCGACCGGACCGCGCGGAACAGGTCGTCGCGGGGCGTGTCCTTCAGCAGGTAGCCAGTGGCCCCGGCCCTGACCGCGGGCAGCACGTCGCTCTCGGTGTCGTAGGTGGTCAGCACGAGGACGCGGGCGGGGTTGCCGCCCTCCCGCAGCCGCGTGATCGCCGTGACCCCGTCCACCCTCGGCATCCGCAGGTCCATCAGCACCACGTCGGGCCGCACCGCCTCCACCACGGTCACCGCCTCGGCCCCGTCGGCGGCCTCCCCGACCACCTCGAAGTCCGGGTCGCCGGAGAACATCCCGCGCAGCCCGTCCCTGACGACGGGGTGGTCGTCCACGACCACCACCCGGATCACGGCTCGACCCCCACCGGGATCGCCGGGACGCTGGCGGACACCGCGGTGCCTCCCCCGACCTCGGACTCCACCTCGAACGCCCCGGCCAACCGGCACACCCGCTGCCTCATGGTCAGCAACCCGAACCCCTCCCCGTCCACCACGGCCGGGTCGAACCCGACCCCGTCGTCCCTCACGTCCAACGTCACCACGTCCTCCATGTACGAGAGCGTGAGGCCCACCCGTGACGCCCCGGCGTGCTTGGCGACGTTCGCCAGCGCCTCCTGGGCGGTGCGCAGCAGCGCCACCTCCACCTCGGGGTGCATGGGGCGCGCGGTGCCGGTGGTGGTCACCTCGACGGCGACCCCGGACGCGGCGCCCCACCCGCCCACGACCTCGGCCAGCGCCTCGGGCAGCGCCGAGTCCACCAGCTGCGCCGGGCGCAGGGCGTGCACGGAGCGGCGGGCCTCGGTGAGGTTCTCGCGCGCCAGCCGGACGGAGGTGGCCACGCGGTCCCGCCACTCGCCGGTCTGCTCGGCGGCCTCCAGTTGCGTGATGATGCCGGTGAACCCCTGGGCCAGGGTGTCGTGGATCTCCCGCGCCATCCGCTGCCGCTCGTCGAGCACCCCGGCCTCGCGGGCCTGGATCAGCAGCTGGGCGTGCAGCCCGGCGTTCTCCTCCATCGTGGCGGCGAGCTGGGACACCATCTCCTTGCGCTTGCGGCTCTGCTCGGTGGTCACGTGCCCGACGAAGGTGAACGTGCACGCGATGGTCACGAACAGCGCGAGGAACATGAGGAAGGCGATGAACTCGGGGCCGGACGGGATGCCGCCGAAGAGCGACACCGTGGCCAGCACGGCGGTGGCCGCGACGGCGGCGAACATCCACTTCACCCGCAGCACCTCGCTGGCGTACACGTAGAGCGCGAACGACACCGAGCCGAACCACGTCTCGCGCACGCCGAGCACGCCGTAGAGGACCAGCAGGCCGACGATGAACACGGCCATCAGGTCCTGCCGCGACCGCCACGCGGGATGCGCGCTGAACCAGAAGAACATCCACGCGTACAAGACCGCCACGATCGCGAGGCTGATCAGCTTGGCGCCGGTGTCGTGGGGTGACAGCAGGAGGTACAGGGTGGTCGTCACCGTGAGCACGAAGTACGGGATGACGTGGCCGACGCGTTCCAGCCTGGTCTCCCACGTGTCCAGGGTGGACTCGGCCATCCTCACTCCCAACGGAAGGTCCTGGCCGCGACGGTACCCGCGAGCAGCGCGATCACGGCCATGACCGCCAGGTGCGGCGGTGACGGCGCGGTGCCGACCCACGAGTCCTGGAGCGCGGCCACGCCGGGGGGCAGGTACTGGCCGACGGTGTTGACCGCGTCCGGCAGCAGGAAGCGCGGGAGGTACGCGCCGCCGAAGAACATGACGAGCATGAAGGCCACCGTCGCCCAGCCCGCCGCGGCCTTGGCCGTCGACGCGAGCGCGGCGATGACCAGCCCGAACGAGAACAGCGACGCGGCTCCGAGGAGCACGGTCAGCGTGAAGCCGACGAGGTGGTGCGGCAGGCCGATGTCGAACACCAGCCTGCCGACCGCGACCACCAGGAGCACGGCGACGACGGCGGCGATGAGGTTGACCAGCAGTTGTGCGGCCAGGAGCTTGCCGGGGTGCAGCGGTGTGGTGCTCAGCCTGCGGAGCACACCGCGTTCGCGGTAGGTGGCGACGGTGGTGGGGACGCGCTGGAGGCCGAGGAAGGCCAGCGTGATCACGACCAGGGTGCCCGCGTACCCGTCGATGAACCGGGTCCCGCCGAACATCGGGTCGGGGGTGCGCAGCGCCGGGATCGCGCCCAGCACCAGCAGCAGCACGGTCGGGAACAGGATCGCGAAGATGACCGAGGCGCCTTCGCGGAGGAACAGCTTCGCTTCTACCCGAACGAGTTTGAGCACGACTCCCCCGTCACTTCTTCGGCTTGGTGAGCGAGACGAACGCGTCGTCCAGGCTGGCTTGGTCGACGCGCAGCTCGGCGGCGACGACCTGGTTGCGGGCCAGCACCGAGGTGACGGCGTGCAGCAGGTTCCCCCGACCGGTGATGACGAACCGCCCGCCGTGCAGGCGGACGTCCGTCACCTCGTCGAGTTCGCGGAACAGCGCCTCGTCCACCGGGCGGGACGGCCGGAACCGCACCCGCTGCTCGCTGTCCACCCGTGACACCAGCCCGGCGGGCGTGTCGATCGCGACGACCCTGCCCGCGTCGATCACGGCCAGCCGGTCGCAGAGGCGTTCGGCCTCCTCCATGAAGTGGGTGACCAGCAGGACCGTGACGCCGGAGTCGCGGATGCCCTCGATGAGGTCCCAGGTGTCCCGCCGCGCCTGCGGGTCGAGGCCCGTGGTCAGCTCGTCCAGCACCGCGATCCGCGGGCGACCGACCAGGGCCAGCGCCACCGAGAGGCGCTGCTTCTGCCCGCCGGACAGCGTGCCGAACTCGGCGTCGCGCCGGTCCTCCAGGCCGAGCCGGACCACCAGCTCCCGCCAGTCGGCGGGGTCGGGGTAGAAGGAGCTGTACAGGTCGAGGGCTTCCCGGACCTTGATCCGCTCGGGCAGCTGGCTCTCCTGGAGCTGGACGCCCATCCGCTGCCGGAGTTCGGTCCGGTCCCGACGCGGGTCGAGACCGTCGACCCGGATCGTGCCGCGATCGGGGACCCGCAGGCCCTCGACGCACTCGACCGTCGTCGTCTTGCCCGCCCCGTTGGGCCCGAGGATCCCGAAGATCTCGCCCTCGTCCACGGTGAACGACACCTCGTCCACCGCCACCGTCGGCCCGTACCGCTTGCCGAGGTCCACCACCTCGATGATCGCCATGCCTTGAGGTTGCTCTGCTCGCGCCCCCGGCGAATCGACCGGCGGGCCACACCGGCGGTCAACCGATCGGTTGATGGGTCTCCGGGGCATCCCCTGACCGGGTCCGGGTGAGCACCCAGCCGAACAGGGCGGCGACCGGGAACATGACGACGCCGTAGACGGCCGCCGGGACGGCGATGTCGGTGCTGTCGAGGACGCTGATGGCGATCGTGATGGCGAGGGTGCTGTTGTGCACGCCGATCTCGAACGCGCTGGCGATGGCCTGCCGGTGGCCGATCCCGAACAGGCGCGGGGCGAAGTACCCGAGGGACAGGCTGATCACGCAGAACACCAGGGCGATCAGGCCCGTGGCCGCGAGGTAGGTGCTGAGGTTCTCCCGTTCGGACACGACGGTCGCGACGATGACGGAGGCCAGGACGACCACGGAGAAGATCCGGACGGGGCGGTCCATGCGGTCGGCGAACCCCGGTGACCGGCGGCGCACCAGCATTCCCAGCACCACCGGGATCAGCACGATGGCGAACACCTGGAGGACCTTGTCGAACTGGAGGTCCAGGCCTTCGCCGCGCGGGGCGAAGTGGTCGATGGCGAGGTTGGTGACCAGGGGGAGGGTGACCACGGCCAGGATCGAGTTGACGGCGGTGAGGGTGATGTTGAGGGCCACGTCGCCGCGGAAGACGTGGCTGAAGAGGTTGGCCGTGGTGCCGCCGGGTGACGCGGCCAGGAGCATCATGCCGACGGCCAGGAGGGGTGGGAGGTCGAAGAGGAGGACCAGGCCGAAGCAGACGGCCGGGAGGAGGGCCAACTGGCAGACGAGGGCGATGACGACGGCGCCGGGGTGGTTCTTCACCCGGATGAAGTCGGCGGTGGTGAGGGAGAGGCCCAGGCCGAACATGACCACTGCCAGGGCTACGGGGAGGAGCACGGAACCGAGCACCGAGTTCATGGTCGACTCGCAGTTCTGCCGGGTGGGTACGGGGTGGTGACAGTCGCAAGCGGGGTGGCGCTGGTCAACCGTTATGTCTGATTTGAGATCAGGGTGGGACGGGGTTGGGTCCGGTTGCGGGTCGGTTCGGTCTCCGGGGGTGGCTGCCGGTTCGGGCGTGGTCACCGGGTGGCTGCCGGTTCCAGCGTGCTGTTGCCGGTCAGGTTGGGTTTGGTGGTGCCTGCTTTGCCTGCTGCTGGTGCTGGTGTTGCGGTAGTACGCCGTGCAGTACCTGGTTGAGGAGGGTGGTGATCACGTGTTCGTTGTGCGCTGGTCGTCCTGGTGCGACGGTGCGGGAGGCTGCCTCCACCATGCCGTGCACCAGGAGGGCCTGTAGTTCCGGGCTTTCCACTCCCGCTTTTCGCAGGACTTCCACCAGTGGGGTTAGCAGGCGCTCGTGTTCCGCGCGGATTTGTTCTCTGCTGTTGTCCGGCAGTGCGTGGGCCGAGAGGGCCACTACCGCGCTGTGGCGACCGTCGGTGATGATTTCCAGTTCCGTGCGGAGGTAGGCCTCGATCTTGGCCGCTGTGCCGTGTGCGGCGGCTACCGCGCGGTCCAGGTGGCGGGCCCATTCCGGTAGTTCGTCGGTGACGATGGCCGCCACCAGTTCTTCTCGCGACTTGAAGTACTCGTAGAGGCTGGGGCGGGAGAGGCCTACCCGTCTGGCCAGCGCGGCGAGCGTGAGGGCGTCCGGGCCTGCTTCCGCCACCAGGTCGCGGCCTGCGTCCAGGAGGGCGCGCAAGCGGTTGGCGCGGTGTTCCGCGACCGTGTCCGCGCTGATCCTTGGCACGGAACGAATGGTATCCCTCTTGTTTTCCCTACGCCGCGTTGGGATAGTTGCCTACGTAGCGTCGGGAACTTGGAGGTGCGGCATGTTCATCGCCACCAACCGCTTGTTCGTCCCCGTGGAGCGCGCGGAGGAGTTCGAGGAGAGGTTCCGGGCCAACATGCGGACCTACCTGCCCGGTGTGCCGGGGTTGCGGCGGAGCACGTTGTTGCGGCCCACGACGCCGGAGCAGCCCTACGTGTCGCTGAACGAGTTCGACAGCGAGGCCGATTTCCGGGCCTGGGTGGCGTCGGACTCGTTCCGGGAGGCGCACGCGCGCAACAAGGGCATCGCGCGGCACGTGACCGGCAACGCGGTGGAGACGTTCGAGCACTCGGAGGACCTGGTGCTCAAGGCCTCCTAGGGGAGGTCGAGGTTCTGAAGCCTGGTGATCTCGTCGGTCTGCGTGGCGATCACGTCGGACGCCATCTCCTCGACGCGGACGTCGACGCCGTCCGCGAGCACCTCCTGGGCCATGCGCAGGGCGCCCTTGTGGTGCTCGATCATCAGGCGCGCGAACAGCCTGTCGAACTCGGGACCGGTCGACGCGGCCAGCGCGGCCATGTCGGCGGCGCTCGCCGTGCCGGGCATGGTGGCGTGGTCGACGTGGGGCAGCGCGGTGGAGTGGCCGTGCCGCTCGGCGTCCACGGCGAACTGCTTCTGCCACTGCTCCATGGCGCCGATCTCGGGGCCCTGGGTGTCGTGGATGCGGGAGGCGAGGCCGCGCACCGTCTCGTTCGACGCCCGTTCCGGAGCCAGCGCCGTCATCTCCAGCGCCTGCCGGTGGTGGCCGATCATGCTCACGACGTAGGTCAGGTCGCGCTCGTTCGGGGCGACGAGGCGGTCGGTGCCGAGGTCGTCCGGCGAGATCGTCTTCGCCTGCTCGCCCGGCGCACCAGGCGCGATGATGGGCGTGGCGTCGTCGGAGGGCGTGGAGGTGCACCCCGCGAGCACCAGTGCGACCGCCAGCAACCCGACCCTCATCCGCATGCGCCCTCCCTCGTCCCGCCCCCAACCTACCGACCATCCCAGTCCGCGGAAACTTGCCATACCCGCCGATCGGACGTGGTCTTTAGCGGTGCGAACAGGTGATACTGACCCCCCTGCTTCAGGTTGAGAAGGGGAGACCTGTGTTCACAGCATCCGTATCGGCCGGACGACGCCGGGCGTCGCTCGCGGCCGCGGGGGCATTCGCGCTGGCGGTGTCCTCCTTGGCGTTCGGTCCCCAAGCGCTGGCCCAACCGGACCAGGACAACGTGGACGGCCTGTCCGAGACTCAGCTCTCGGCTCCCGCGAACCCGGCCGCGGGCATCCCCGCCGTCGACGAGATCGTGCGCAGCCGCAACGTCAAGCACGTGGCGAACCTGCCCAAGGGCACGCCGTTCACGTCGTCGACCTACACGGACCTGGCGTTCCAGGACAACCACGCGTTCGTCGGCAACTACAACGGCTTCACGATCTACGACATCCGCAACCCTCAGAAGCCGAAGGTCGTCAGCGAGGTCCTCTGCCCCGGTTCGCAGAACGACATCTCGGTCCAGGGCGACCTGCTGTTCCTGTCGACCGACTCGTCGCGCTCGGACAACTCGTGCAGCAGCGTGTCCCAGTCCGCCACGAACAAGGACTCGTGGGAGGGCGTCAAGGTCTTCGACATCAGCGACAAGCGCAACCCGAAGTACGTCGCCGCCGTCGAGACCGCGTGCGGCTCGCACACCCACACGCTGGTGCCGGACAAGAAGGGCCGCAACGCCTACCTGTACGTCTCGTCGTACGCCCCCAACGCGACGTTCCCGGACTGCCAGCCGCCCCACGACAAGATCTCCATCGTGAAGGTGCCGCTGAAGGACCCGGCGAAGGCCTCCCTGCTGTCCGCCCCGCTCATCTTCCCGGACGGCGGCAACCCCGGCCGCTCCGGCACGGTCGCGGACGGCTACGTCTCGGCCACCAGCGGCTGCCACGACATCACGGTCTACCCGTCGAAGGACCTCGCCGCCGGTGCCTGCATGGGTGACGGCGTGCTGTTCGACATCTCCGACCGCGAGAAGCCCCGCGTGATCACGACGGTCCAGGACAACGTGAACTTCGCGTTCTGGCACTCGGCGACCTTCAACAACGAGGGCACCAAGGTGATCTTCACCGACGAGCTCGGTGGTGGCGGCGCGGCGACGTGCAACGAGGCGATCGGCCAGAAGCGCGGCGCGAACGGCATCTACGACGTCAAGGGTCGTGGCGACAACCGCACGCTGGAGTTCAAGAGCTACTACAAGATCCCGCGCATGCAGGGCGACACCGAGAACTGCGTGGCCCACAACGGTTCGCTGATCCCGGTCCAGGGCCGCGACATCATGGTGCAGTCCTGGTACCAGGGCGGCGTGTCGATCTGGGACTTCACCGACTCCTCGAAGCCGAAGGAGATCGGCTTCTTCGAGCGCGGCCCGCTGCCCAACGGTTCGGGCGGCGGCAGCTGGTCGGCGTACTACTACAACGGGTTCATCTACTCGTCGGACATGGCGAAGGGCCTCGACGTCCTGGACGTCCGGGACCCGCGGACCTTCTCCGCGAAGTTCGTCCGGATCGGCCAGCTCAACGTGCAGACCCAGGGTTCCTACCGCGAGTGGTGACCTGAGACCGCGATGACCTGCTCGGGGCCCGTGTCCACGTCGGACGCGGGCCCCGAGTCGTACCGCGGGGCGGTGGCGGCACGGGTGGGCTTCCCGAACGGTGGTTCCGGCTCGGGCGTGGCGGCGGTCCGGGCCGACCTCGTCCACCGCGGCGTGGTCCACGACCTGGAGGTGGGCACCAGGCGCGCCGAGTCGATGGCCGCCCGCCAGGGCCGACTACTCGCCCAGCTCCTCGAACAGCGTGAGCTGGAGGCCCGCCGGGGCGGAGAGGCGGGAGTTGAGGGAGTTCCACGGCGTTCGGGTGGGTTCGGCGATGAGCGTCGCGCCGCCGTCGACCAGGTCGCCGGTCGCCACGGTGACGTCGTCCACCTGGAACGCGACCCGCACGTGCCCGGCGACCCGCTCCCCCACCTCGACGTCGTCGATGTACGCCGCGTGCGGCGGGTCGGCGATCTCCAGGGTCGCGCGGCCCGCCTCCAGGATCGTGACGCGCCCGCCGGGTGAGCTGAACGCGGCCCGCTGCGGCAGCCCCAGCACGTCCCGGTAGAACGCCAGCGCCTCCTCGTAGTCGGTCGCGGTCACCACGAGCCTCAGTTCACGCACCACGCCGCTGTCCCCGTTCGCTCGTCACGACCACGGTCACCAGTACGGCGACGAGGACCGCGGTGACGTGGATCGGCGCGGGCCCGAAGGAGGCGGCGAGCACGAGGGCCGCGCCGACCGGGAAGGCCCACTTCGCGGTGCCGCGGGAGGTCTCGAAGACCTGGAGGAACCACACCACGAGCAGGTAGACGGCGACGGGCACGGTGGTCGTCATGGCCGCCGCGTGCGAGGACAGGTGGGTGACGTGGGTGTCGTGGTCGACCGACACCTCCAGCCCCGCCCCGACGGCCGCCGCGGAGGCGAAGACGAGGTAGTGGCCGTAGCCCCAGGTCAGCGACTTGCGCAGCGAGGTCAGCAGGTCCTCGGCCGGGTGGTCGAAGTACAGCCACCACAGGCCGAACACGATGACGAGCCCGGCGAACGCCAGCGACACCAGCGCGGGCACGTCGGTGCCCGCGTCCAGGCCCGCGCGGATCGCGTTGCTGGCGGCCAGGATCGACTCGCCGAGCACGATGAGGGTGAACAGGCCGTAGCGCTCGACGATGTGGCCGACGTGGAAGGTGGTACCGGCGGCGCGTTCGGCGATAGCGGGCACCAGCATCTCGCAGACGGCGAGCACGACGAACGCCGCGGGCAGCAGGCCGTCGGGCAGGAACAGGCGCCCGACCCAGCCGAGCTGGACGACCGTGATGCCGATGGCGTAGCGGGTCGCGGTCGCGCGGCGCTCGGGGTCGCCGTGCCGGGCGCGCAGCCACTGGCCCACCATCGCCAGGCGCATGACGACGTAGCCGATCGTGACGACGGTGAAGTCGCCGTCCTCGAACGCCCCCGGCACACCCGCGGCCAGCACGAGCACGCCGGTGATCTGCACCAGCGTCGTCACCCGGTACACGACGTCGTCCGTGTCGTAGGACGACGCGAACCAGGTGAAGTTCAGCCAGGCCCACCAGATCGCGAAGAACACCGCGAGGTAGCCGACGAGACCGTGGCCGATGTGGTTCTCGGTCAGCGAGTGGTGCAGCATCGCCGCCGCCGACGCCACCGCGACCACGAAGCTGAGGTCGAAGAGCAGTTCGAGCGGAGTGGCGGCGCGATGCGCCTCATCAGGCCGACGAGCGGCCATCCGCCGGTAGGGCACGGTCATGGGTGGATCATGCATCACCGCTCCCCCGGCCACCACGCGAGGCCGTGGCCGTAGGTCGGTTCCCACTTCTCCCGAGTTGGGCGGGGAGTTCGTCCCGGCCCAACTCGGGAGGAACCGGGGGCCGACGTGCCGACTCAGGGCGGCCGGGCCGGAGTCCGCGGAGCGGCGGCCGTTCTACACGGCCACCACCATGAACCTCGACGCGGTGAGGTCCAGCGCCACGGCGGTGCCGGGCGGGTAGGCCGCGGCGATGTTCGACGGCTGGTCGACGCGGATGGTCTGCTCGTCCCCGTCGAGCCGGATCACCAGGCGGGTGACCGGCCCGAGGAAGCTCTGGGTGAGCACGCTGCCCAGCAGGGCACCGTTCGACTCGCCCCCGTGCTCGACGATCCCGATGTCCTCGGGGCGGACGATGACCTTGACGTCGCTGCCGTCGGACAGGTGGGCCGCGGCGTCGGTCGGGAGCGTGAACGCGCCCAGCCGCACCGCGCCGGACTCCGACTTGCCCAGCACGGTGTTCGTCACGCCGACGAACTGCGCGACGAACGCGGACGCGGGCTCCCGGTAGACGACCGCGGGCGTGTCGAGCTGTTCCAGCCTGCCCTGGGACATCACGCCGACCCGGTCGGAGACGGCGAGCGCCTCCTCCTGGTCGTGCGTCACGAACAGGGTGGTCATGCCGAGTTCCGTCTGGATGCGGCGGATCTCGTCGCGGAGCTGGACGCGCACCTTCGCGTCCAGCGCCGACAGCGGCTCGTCCAGGAGCAGCACGCGCGGCTGGATCGCCAGCGCGCGGGCCAGCGCCACGCGCTGCTGCTGGCCGCCGGACATCTGGTGCGGGTACCGGCCGCCGAACTCGCCGAGACCGACCAGTTGCAGCAGCTCGTCGACGCGCTTGGCCCGCCGGCCCGCCCCGGCCTTGCGGAGCCGGAGGCCGAACTCGATGTTCTGCGCCGCCGTCATGTTCGGGAACAGGCTGTAGGCCTGGAACACCATGCCCATGTCCCGGCGGTTCGCCGGGACGGACGTGATGTCCTTGCCCGCCACCACGACGTGCCCCTTGTCGGCCGTCTCGAACCCGGCCACGATGCGCAGCGCGGTCGTCTTGCCGCACCCGCTGGGGCCGAGCAGGCTGACCAGTTCGCCCTCGGACAGGTCGAGGTCGAGCCCGTCGAGCGCGGGCGAACCCCCGAAGGACTTCCGGAGGCCCTTGAGCTCTAGGTAACCCATGAAACCCGGTCTTTCTCTAGTCCTCGACGACGGTGACCCGACGCCGTTGACCGACGTAGGAGAGCAGGAACAGCAGCACGAACGCGAACACCAGGCAGGCCAGCGACACGGCGATCGACAGACCCGCGTTGCGCTTGCCGATCAGGTTGACCTGGACCTGGAGGGTCTCGAAGTTCAGCAGCGAGGCGATGGTGAACTCGCCGAGCACCAGTGCCACGGACAGCAGCGACGCGCCGATGAGCGCGGTGCGGATGTTCGGCACGACGATCCGCCACAGCACCGTGCCCCAGGACGCGCCGAGGCTGCGCGCGGCCTCCGCGAGGGTCTTGAGGTCGATCGACGCGAGGCCCGCGTCGATGGCGCGGTAGGCGAACGGCAGCACCAGCACCGCGTACACGAAGGTGAGCGTCAGCGGCGAGTCGCCGAGGAAGTAGTTCACCCACGCGTAGAGCGGTGCCATGCCGACCACCAGCACGATCGCCGGGATCGTCAGCGGCAGCAGGCACAGGAACTCGACCACGCGGCGCAGCTTCGGCAGCCGCAGCCGGATCCACGCCATCGTCGGGACGAGCAGCACGAGCATCAGCACGGAGCTGAGCACGGCGAGTTCGACCGACGTGATGATGGAGTCGACCAGGTCGGGGTCTTCGAAGATGCCGGTCCACGAGTCCAGGCTGCGGGTGTCGTTGACGCCCCGCGTGGAGAACTCCCCCATCGCCACGAGCGGCAGGACGAAGTAGAACCCCAGCACGACGAGCACGAGGACCCGCAGGACGGTGCCCGCGACCTTCCTCGGGGATTTCGCGGTCACTGCCACTTCGACACCCTCCGCTGGATCAGCGCGTAAAGGCCCATCGCGACGCCGACCACGATCACCATGCCGAGCCCGAGCGCCTTCCCCAGGTTCTCCTGGCCCAGCAGGACCTCGCCGGTCAGGAAGCCGCGGATCTGGAGCGGGACGATCGGGCTGCCCTGCGACACCAGCGCGGCGGCCGTGGCGTACGCGGAGAACGCGTTCGCGAACAGCAGCAGCAGTGCGCCGAGGAACGGCGAGAACAGGATCGGGCCGCCCACGTAGCGCCAGTAGGTCCACGTGCTGCCGCCGAGGCTCTCCGAGGCCTCCCTCCACTGGGGACGGAGGCCGTCCAGCGCGGGGAGGAACACGATGACCATCAGCGGGATCTGGAAGAACGTGTACACGAGCGTCAGGCCGGGCAGTTCGAAGATCCACGCGCTGCCGGAGAACAGGTTGACGCCGAACGAGTCCTGGAGGAACCGGGTGACGAAGCCCTGGAAGCCGACGGTCGCGAGGAACGCGAACGCCAGCGGCACGCCGCCGAACTGGGCGAGCACGCCCGCGGCGGCCACGACGACCCGCCGCAGCAGGCCGTCGGTCTTGCCGCTCGCGACGGCCCACGACAGCAGCGCGCCGAAGATCGCGCCCAGCAGCGCGGTGAGCGCCGACAGCTCGATGCTGCGCCAGAACGCCTGGAGGTAGACGCCCTTCATCAGATCGGTCAGGTTGGCCAGGGTGAAGGCACCGTTCGAGTCCTGGAACGCGCCTGCCAGCACGAGGACGGTCGGGTACACCAGGAACACGCCGACGTACGCCAGGAACGGCACGACGACGAGCCACGCCAGGACGTTGCCCCTGGTCGGCCCCCGGCCGGGGGCGGCGGCTTCCGCCGAGCCTCCCCCGGCCGAGGTGGTGACGGGTGCGACCAAGGGTCAGCCCACCGCCTGCGCCCACGTGGCGGTCAGGACCTGCTTGGCCTTGTCGGCCTGCTCCTGGGTCTGGAACACCTGCTCGCCCTCGGTCTTGGGCAGCTTGGCGGCCGCGGCGGAGTCGGCCTTGCCCGACTTCGTCATGGCCTCCAGGCGGACCGGGCGCGACAGGCCCTGGAGGTAGATGTTCTGGCCCTCGTCGGAGTACAGGAACTCCTGCCACAGGCGCGCGGCGGCCGGGTGCGGGGCGTCGACGTTGATGGCCTGGTTGTAGTAGGCGCCGATCTGCGCGCCGGTCGGGACGACGGTCTTCCAGTCGACCTTGCCCGCGAGCTTCGCGGTCTGCGCGGCGTTCGTGTAGTCCCAGTCGATGACGACGGGCGTCTGGCCGGACTCGATCGTCGCGGGCGACGGGTCGACCGGCAGGAAGTTGCCCGCGGCCTTGAGCTTCTTGAAGAACTCCACGCCGGGCGCGATGTCGTCGGCGGAGCCTCCGCTGCCCAGGGCCGCCATCATGACGCCGGAGAACGCGGCGCCCGCCTGCGTCGGGTCGCCGTTCAGCGCGACCTTGCCCGCGTACTCGGGTTTGAGCAGGTCCTCGACCTTGGTCGGCGCGGGCACCTTGCCCGCGTCGTAGCCGATCGACATGAAGCCGCCGTAGTCGCCGTAGTACAGGCCCTCGCCGTCCTTCAGCTCGGCCGGGATCTCCTCCCACGTGGCCACCTTGTACGGCGCGAACATGGTCTTGTTCGCCACGGCCACGTTCAGCCCGAGGTCGAACACGTCCGGCGCGCGGTCACCGCCCTTGAGCTGCTGGGCGGCCTTGATCTCGTCGGCGCTGGAGCCGTCCGGCTGCGCCGAGTCGATCTTGATGCCGTACTTCTCCTCGAACGTCTTGAGCATCACGCCGTAGTTCGCCCAGTCCGGGGGCAGCGCGATGACGTTCAGCGTGCCCTCCTTCTTGGCCGCCTCCACGAGCTTGTCCAGTCCGCCGAAGTCGGCGGCGGACTTGGCCGTCGCCGCGGCGGTGCCGCTCGACGAGCTTTCCTTGGCGGGCGGTGCCCCGCAGGCGGCGAGCGCGATGGCCAACGCTCCGACGCCGAGCAAGCGCAGAACTGGGGTGGGAGTCAACGAATCGAACCTTCCTCGTCGGGAGTGCCCGCGTGCGGTGCTCGCCCGCGAGTCCGATACCCCGAAACGTGTCAGTTGGCGCGAGGATTGGTCACATTGAGCAGCCTTGTCAAGCTCGCCGCGCGTACTGATACCAATTCGAATGACAAGGCGAATTCCTCGTGGTGACCACGTGTACCAAGGGTTAACCCGACGACGTTATGCCGCAGGCCGAAGTGCGCGCCGAACCGCCCCTGTGCAGGCCCGTTGGCCCGCATCGGCGCCGGGGACCGCACTTTCGCACCGCGATCCACCGTGCGTTCGGGAGACCGAACGACGCCTCGAACGGCCCTGGCGGGCGGACCGGGGCGGCGACCGAAACGACCCAATGTCGCACCGGTGCGTGGAATTGGGCCGAACATCCGGCCGGAGGGGGAATTCGGCGAGCATTTACGGGCGATTCCTGGACCGTTCCAGGGCCGTTCGCGAAACGCGGCACCGAAACCGCGCCCCCCTCGGCGGCCCCGCCGGGCCATAGGTAGGCGTACTATATGTCGCACGCCTACCTATGGAGGTCCCCGTGGCACAGCGGAAGCTGCTCGTGTGGCTGCACGTCCTCAGCTCGGTCGGGTGGATGAGCCAGGCGCTCGCCCTGTTCGCGTTGACCACCTACGCGCTCGAGACGAACGGGACATCCCGGACGGGCGCGTTCGAAGTGGCCAAGGTGATCGACACGGACGTGCTCCGCTTCATGGCGACGACATCCGCGTTCACCGGATTCATGCTCGCGGCGCTGACCCCCTGGGGCTATTTCCGACACTGGTGGGTTCTGTTCAAATTCGTGATCACCCTGACCCAGCTCTACGCGGGCATCTTCGTCCTGAGCCCCAACCTCGACCTGGGCGAGAACGGGAATCCGACCCTGACGCGCGTCGGATCGCTGCTGATGGCGAGCGCGCTGGCGGTGCAGGCGTGGCTGTCCGTCGCCAAGCCCGGCAAGCGCACACCATGGACCCCACCAGGCAAGTTCCCGGCCGCACCCGGATGGGTGACAGGCATCTGCGTGACGATTCCACTGGTCGACCACCTCCTCTTCCGGGGCATACCGGCACTGTCACTCCTGGTCGTCACCGCCTACCCCGTGTGGCGCCGCTGGAAAGTCACACCTCGGCAATCGGCTTCCTCCACTAGGCCACGTAGGCTCAGAGAGGAAAACGACTTGACCCACCACCAGAACTGAGAACGGGGTGATCGGTGTGACGGTTGGCGATAGCCACCGCCGCGATACGGATCTGCTGCGCGAGCTGGAACCGATCGTGGAGGTCAACCTCGACCGCCACTTGTCGATCGCCAAGGAGTGGATGCCGCACGACTACGTCCCGTGGAGCGAGGGCCGCGACTTCGCGTTCCTCGGGGGCGAGGACTGGCACCCGGAGGACTCCCGGCTCGACCCCACCGCCAAGACGGCGATGATCATCAACCTCCTGACCGAGGACAACCTGCCCTCCTACCACCGCGTCATCTCGTCGTCGTTCGGCAAGGACGGCGCCTGGGCGACCTGGATGCACCGCTGGACCGCGGAGGAGGCCCGGCACGGCATCGCGCTGCGCGACTACCTGGTCGTCACCCGCGGCGTCGACCCCGTCGAGCTCGAGCGCAAGCGCATGGAACACATGTCGGTCGGCTTCGAGGGCCAGACCGAGTCCGCGATCCGCAACATCGTGTACGTGTCGTTCCAGGAGCTCGCGACCCGCATCTCCCACCGCAACACGGGCCGCGCGACCAACTGCCCGCTGGCCGACCAGCTCCTCGCCCGCATCGCCACGGACGAGAACCTGCACATGGTCTTCTACCGCAACCTGGTCACCGCCGCGTTCGAGGTCCAGCCGGACCACACCATGCAGGCGGTCCGCGACGAGGTCATCAACTTCCAGATGCCCGGTGCCGGGATCTCGGACTTCCTCCGCAGCTCGGCCACCATCGCCAACGCGGGCATCTACGACCTCCGCCTCCACCACGACGAGGTCATCATGCCCATCCTCCGCTTCTGGAAGGTGTTCGAACGCACCAACCTCGGCGGCGAGGGCGAGAAGGCCCGCGACGAACTGGCCGAGTTCCTGACCGTGCTCAACGGCAAGGCGAACAAGTTCGTCGAAATGCGCGAACGCCGCCGCGCCCGTGCCGCGAAGGCCGCCGAGTAACCGATTCGGTGAGCAGCCCTGGCCGTGGGTACGCACGGCCAGGCACCGGCATTGACTTATATAAGCGGAGGATGGACAGTCGCCCTGTGCACGCGTTCGACGTCCTGGGCGACCCCGTCCGCCGCCGCATCCTGGAACTGCTCGCCACCGGCGAGCAGACCTCCGGCGCCGTCGTCGCCGTCATCCAGCAGGAGTTCGGCATCTCCCAGCCCGCCGTCTCCCAGCACCTGCGGGTGCTCCGCGAGAACGGCTTCGCCACCGTCCGCGCCGAGGGCACGCGACGGCTCTACACCGTCGACGCCGAGCCGCTGCGGGAGGTCGACGTGTGGCTGGACCACTTCCGGCGGTTCTGGGGGCAGCGGTTGGACGCGCTCGGGACGGAGCTGGCGCGGGGGAAGCGGGAGCGACGGCTCCGTGAGGAAGCCGTGGGGGACGGGGAGCGGTAGGGCCGGTCATCTGGGCCTCCTGCGGGGGTCCGGTGTCGTGGTGGTTAGCCGGTGTCGTAGTGGGGCGGCTGGTTTCGGCAGGGCCGCCGTGACTGGATCGCACGCCGGGTCGGCCGGGCAGGGTTTGAGGGCTCGGGTCCGGCATGACTGACGCCCCCGGTCGCACGCATGATCCGGGAGTGGTGTCCGTCGGACCTGGTGGCATCGTCGGACCGCTGAACAGGGACACGGCCACCAACGGGCAGGTCTCGTCGTAGCGTGGGTGCCGGCCGTCGACGCCCACCGCGATGAACGAACGGCATAACGGCTGACCGGCGATGATGGCGTGTTCCTCGGCCTGGACGTCGGCAAGGTCGAACACCACGCCGCAGGCTTGGACCCCATTGGGAAACGGCCGCACGACGAGCCACGCTGAGAGCATTGTTCGACATACTCGCCGCGCACGGGCCACTACTGGTGGTGGTGACCGGTCGCCCGCGCGGCCGGTCACCGGGTGGCCTACCTGCCCGGCCAGGCCGTGCGCCGACTTCTACTCCGGTCAGGCCAAAATCGACGCCCGCAACCGTTCGTCATCGCCGAGATCCTTGATGCACACCCTCTTGCCAGGGTCCTGCTGGAGATCGGCAACGCCTCCGAATTCGCCTCATCCGGACACCTGGCCGCCTACGTCGGAATCGCCCCGGTCACCCGCAGCACCAGCACCCCGCTCGGACCGGCAACCGCAAGCTGAAACGTGTGTTCTTCCTGGGCGCGGTCGCCGCTCTGATCTGCCTGGCATGACGCTGCTGCGGCTTGACAGCTACCACGGGTTGTGCGGCGTGAGTCACGTGTAGCCGGTGGTGGAGCCAGGCATTTCTCGTTGTCGATCGGACACATCCTTCCGAGGTAGGAGTGGTGTAGCAGCCGAACACAGCCAGTCGTGCGTTGAGGCTTTCGACGGCGGCGTTGGCCGCGAAGCTGCCGATCGCGTCCATGGATCGGGCCACCCCGGCGGCCTGGCAGGCGTCGGCGGACGCCAGGAGCTGTGCTGAGACCCCGTGGGCGTTGTGGAACACCGCCCTGACCAGGCCCCGCGTGCGCCGGGCGGCGGTCAGGGGCGTTTAGGACCAGTTCAGTGCGCATGTGCTCGGGGATGGCCCAGCCGACCAGGCGGCGTGAGCGCAGGTCCATCACGATCGCGAGACAGGCGAAGGTGCCGTCGGTGATCGGTAGATAGGTGATGTCGCCGATGTAGGGGGGTGATCGGCGGCTGGGGTGCTTGAA
>NZ_DBNGPQ010000018.1:0-6534 GCF_057122925.1 Umezawaea sp.
CCGAGCTGGTGGAGGAGCTGGACGTTCCCGTCGTGGTCGCCGCGTGCGACGTGGCCGACCGGGACGCGTTGAGGGCGCTGTTGGAGGAGTACCCGCCGAACGCCGTCGTGCACGCCGCGGGCGTCGACTCGCTGGTGGCGCTGGACGCGCAGGACGTCGCCGAGTTCCGCCGGGTCGTCGCGGCCAAGGTGGCGGGCGCGGCGAACCTGGACGAGCTGGTCGGCGAGGTCGACGCGTTCGTGCTGTTCTCCTCCATCGCCAGCACGTGGGGCAGTGGCGGGCAGGCCGCGTACGGCGCCGCGAACGCCTACCTGGACGGGCTGGCCGAGTCGCGCCGCGCCCGAGGCCTGACCGCGCTGTCGGTGGCCTGGGGCGCGTGGGCGGGCGCGGGCATGGCGACCGTCGAGGACGTCGAGGAGCACCTGCGGCTGCGCGGCGTCAAGGCGATGGCGCCCGAGTTGGCGCTGGCCGCGCTGCGCCGGGCCATCGCGCTGGACGACGGTCTGGTGACCGTCGCCGACGTCGACTGGTCGCGGTTCAGCCCCGTCTTCACCTCCGAGCGGCTCAGCCCGCTGCTGTCCGACCTCCCGCAGGCGCGCGACGCCCTCGCGGGCACCGCGTCGAGCGAGGCGGGCACCGGCCTCACGGCGCGGCTGACCGGCCTGGCCGAACCCGAGCAGCGGCACCTGGTGCTGGACCTCGTCCGCACGCACGCCGCCACCGTCCTCGGCCACTCCTCCGGTGACGCGATCGAGCCGAGCAAGGCGTTCAAGGAACTGGGTTTCGACTCGCTGACCGCCGTGGAGTTCCGCGGTGTGATCGCGACCGAGACCGGGCTCGCGCTGCCCGCGACGCTGGTGTTCGACTACCCGACGCCCGTCGCGCTCGCCGAGCACCTGCGCTCCGAACTGGTCGGCTCGCGCCCGGCGGCCCTCGCCGCCACCGCGACCGCGATCCCGGTGGACGAGCCGATCGCCATCGTGGCGATGGCGTGCCGCTTCCCCGGCGGGGTCGAGACGCCGGAACAGCTGTGGGACCTCGTGGTCGACGGCGTCGACACGGTCGGCGACTTCCCGACCGACCGCGGCTGGGACCTGGCGGGCCTCTACGACCCGGACCCCGACGCACCGGGCAAGTCCTACGCCCGCGAGGGCGCGTTCCTCTACGGCGCGGCGGAGTTCGACCCGAAGTTCTTCGGCATCTCGCCTCGGGAAGCACTGGCGATGGACCCGCAGCAGCGGTTGCTGCTGGAGACCTCGTGGGAGGTCTTCGAACGCGCGGGCATCGACCCGGACACCCTGCGGGGCGGGCAGGTCGGCGTCTTCGCGGGCAGCAACGGGCAGGACTACGGCACGCGGCTGCACTCGCTGCCCGCCGAGATCGAGGGCTACTTCGGCACCGGCAACGCGGCCAGCGTCGCGTCCGGCCGCATCTCCTACACGTTCGGCTTCGAGGGGCCGGCGGTCACGGTCGACACGGCGTGCTCGTCGTCGTTGGTGGCCCTGCACCTGGCGGTGCAGGCGCTGCGGTCCGGTGAGTGCTCGCTGGCGCTGGCGGGTGGCGTGACGATCATGTCGACGCCCGCCGCGTTCGTGGACTTCTCCCGCCAGCGCGGTCTGGCCGCCGACGGGCGCTGCAAGGCGTTCGCGGCCGGTGCCGACGGCACGGCGTGGGGCGAGGGCGTCGGCATGCTCCTGGTGGAGCGGCTGTCCGACGCCCAGCGCAACGGCCACCAGGTCCTCGCGGTGGTCCGGGGTTCCGCGATCAACCAGGACGGCGCGTCCAACGGTCTGACCGCCCCGAACGGCCCGTCGCAGCAGCGGGTGATCCGCACGGCGCTGGCCAACGCCGGTCTGTCCGCGTCGGACGTCGACGTGGTGGAGGCGCACGGCACCGGCACCGCGCTGGGCGACCCGATCGAGGCCCAGGCCCTGCTCGCGACCTACGGCCAGGACCGGGAAACCCCGCTGCTGCTCGGCTCGGTCAAGACGAACATCGGCCACACCCAGGCCGCCGCCGGTGTCGCCGCCGTGATCAAGGTGGTCATGGCGATGCGGCACGGCGTCGTGCCCAAGACCCTGCACGTCGACGCCCCCTCACCGCAGGTGGACTGGGCGGCCGGAGCGATCGACCTGGTCACCGACCGGGTCGACTGGCCCGAGGTCGACCGGCCGCGCCGAGCGGGCGTGTCGTCGTTCGGGTTCAGCGGCACCAACGCCCACGCGATCCTGGAGCAGGCGCCGGTCGTCGTGGAGCCGGTGACGGCCCGCACGACGCCCGCCGCGGTGCCGGTCGTGCTGTCGGCGAGGTCGCCGGAGGCGTTGCGGGCCCAGGCGTCCGCGCTTCTGGGGACCGACGCCGACCTGACCGACCTCGGCTTCTCCCTCGCCACCTCCCGGTCGCGCCTCACGCACCGGGCCGTCCTCGCGGTCTCCGACCTCGACGACCTGCGCCGCGAGCTGACCGCCGTCGAGGCCACCGAGGTCGTCGGCGGGCGGGTCGCGTTCCTGTTCACCGGCCAGGGTTCGCAGCGGGCCGGGATGGGCCGCGGCCTCTACGACGCGTTCCCCGTGTTCGCCGACGCGTTCGACGAGATCGCCGCGCTGGTCGACCTCCGCATCGACGACCAGGACACCCTGGACCGCACCGAGTTCGCCCAGCCCGCTCTGTTCGCGCTGGAGGTGGCGCTCTACCGGCTGGTCGAGTCGTGGGGCGTCCGCCCCGACTTCCTCGCCGGGCACTCCATCGGCGAGGTCGCCGCCGCCCACGTGGCCGGTGTGCTGTCCCTCGACGACGCCGCCACGCTGATCAGCGCCCGCGGCCGGCTGATGCAGGCGCTCCCGGCCGGTGGCGCGATGGTCGCGCTCCAGGCCACCGAGGCCGAGGTCACGCCCCATCTCACGGACCTGGTGTCCCTCGCGGCGGTCAACGGCCCCCGTTCCGTCGTGATCGCGGGCGACGAGGCCGAGGTCGAGCGGGTGCTCGCGCACTTCACCGACCGCAAGTCCAAGCGGCTGGCCGTCTCGCACGCGTTCCACTCGCCTCTCATGGACCCGATGCTCGACGAGTTCCGGGCCGTCGTCTCCACGCTCACCTTCCACGAGCCCAAGATCCCGCTGCTCGGTGATGTCACCGACCCGGAGTACTGGGTGCGGCACGTCCGCGGCACGGTCCGGTTCGCCGACGCGGTCACCACCCTGGAAGCGCAGGGCGTCAGGACGTTCCTGGAGCTGGGCCCGGACGGCGTGCTCACGGCGATGGGCGCGGAGAGCGCCACCGACGCGGTGCTGATCGCCGGCCTGCGCAGGGACCGCGACGAGGCCAAGACCCTGGTCGCGGCCGTCGGTGCCGCCCACGCCCGCGGTGTCGACGTGGACTGGGCCGCCTACTTCGCCGGGACCGGCGCGCGGCGGGTCGACCTGCCGACGTACCCGTTCCAGCGCGAGCGCTTCTGGCTCGACGGGGACGGGTCGGTCGGCGACGTCACGTCGGCCGGGCTCGGCTCGACCGGGCACCCGCTGCTGGGAGCGGTGCTGCGCACACCCGACGGCGGTGTCCTCGGCACGGCGCGGCTGTCCGTCGCCACGCACGCCTGGCTCGGCGACCACGTCGTGGCCGGTGCGGTCGTCGTGCCCGGCACGGCGCTGCTCGAACTGGCCATCCGCACGGGCGACGAGGTCGGCTGCGGGCACGTCGACGAACTGCTGCTCCAGGCACCGCTGGTGCTGCCCGAGGGCGGCGCGGTCAACGTCCACCTCCAACTCGACCCCGCCGACGCCTCCGGCCGACGCGGCATCACGGTGTCCGCGCAGCCGGACGGCGGCGAGTGGACCACCCACGCCGCGGGTGTGCTCACCGAGGCCGTCCGGACGCCCGACGTCGACCTCACCACCTGGCCGCCCGCCGCCGAGGCGGTGGACCTCGGCTGCACCTACGAGGACCTGGCCCGCGCCGGACTCGCCTACGGGCCGGTGTTCCAGGGCCTCAAGGCCGCGTGGCGCGACGGCGAGACCGTCTACGTCGAGGCCGAACTGCCCGAGTCGGAGCACCGGGTCGCCGCCGAGTTCGGCGCGCACCCGGCGCTGCTCGACTCGGTGCTGCACGGCATCGGCGCGGGCGGCGCGCAGTCCGCGTCCCTGCCGTTCTCCTGGGCGGACGTGACCCTGTTCGCGGCCGGGGCCTCGCGGCTGCGGGCCCGGATCACCGGCCGCGGCGACGCGGTGTCGGTCGACGTCGCCGACGGCGGGGGCAGCCCGGTCGCGCACGTCGGTTCGCTGGCGCTGCGGCCCATCTCCGGCGAGACGTTCGCCGCGAACACCGATTCGCTGTTCCGCCTCGACTGGGTGCCCGCTCCGGTCGCACCCGAGTCCACCGCGGACGACGCCACGGTGCTGGTCGTTCCGGACGGGACGCTCCGCGACGTCACCGGCCACGTCCTGGTGGAGATCCAGTCGTTCCTCGCCAGCGGTGACGGCACGCTCGTGCTGGTGACCGGCGACACGACCGGCCAGGCCGGGGTTCCCGGTCTGGTGCGGTCCGCGCAGCAGGAGCACCCCGACCGGATCGTGCTGGTGCACGCCGGTTCCCGCGCCGAGATCCACGCCGCCCTCCCGTCGGTCCTGGCGACCGGCGAACCCGAGGTGGCCCTCCGCGACGGCCGGGCGCTCGTGCCGAGGCTGGCGCGGGCGTCCGCCGACGCCGACCCGGTCGCGCTCGGCGGCACCGTGCTCATCACCGGCGGCACCGGCGGGCTCGGCGCCGCCCTGGCCCGGCACCTGGTCGCCGAGCACGGCGTCGGGCACCTGGTGCTCACGTCCCGCCGCGGCCCCGACGCGCCGGGCGCGGCCGACCTGGTCGCCGCCCTGGACGCGCGGGTCGACGTCGTGGCCTGCGACGTGTCCGACCGCGCCGCGCTGGAAGCGCTCCTGTCGACCATCCCCGACCTGACCGGTGTCGTGCACACCGCCGGGGTGCTGGACGACGGCATCCTGGAATCCCTGACCCCGCAACGCCTCGACGCGGTGTTCGCGCCGAAGGTCGACGCCGCCCACCACCTGCACGAGCTGACGCTGGACCGCGACCTGGCCGTGTTCGCCCTGTTCTCGTCGATCTCCGGCGTCCTCGGGTCGCCGGGCCAGGCCAACTACGCCGCCGCCAACACCGCGCTGGACGCGCTGGCCACCCACCGGCACTCCCTCGGCCTCCCGGCGGTGTCGCTGGCCTGGGGCCTGTGGGACCAGCACTCCGGCATGGGCGCGACGCTCTCCGAGGCCGACCTGGCCCGCATCGCCCGCTCCGGGATGCCCGCGCTGGGCATCGCCGAGGGCATGGAGCTGTTCGACCGCGCCCTCCGCGCGAGCACGCCGGTCCTGGTGCCCGCGAGGCTCGACCTCCCGGCCCTGAAGGCGACCGGCGAGGTGCAGCACGCGCTGCGCGGCCTGGTCCGCGTCCCGCGTCGGCGCACCGCAGCCGGAGCGTCCGGCTCGGCCGCCGCGCCGTGGGTCGCGCGACTGGCCGGACTCTCCTCCACCGACCAGGAGCGGCTGCTGGTCGACCTGGTCCGCGAGCGGGTCGCGGCCGTGCTCGGCTTCGGCTCGGCCGACGACATCAGTCCCGGCCGCGGTCTCGTCGAACTCGGCCTCGACTCGCTGTCCGCCGTGGAACTGCGCAACGCGCTCAGCGGCGCGACCGGCCTGCGGCTGCCCGCGACGCTGGTCTTCGACTACCCGACGGCCACCGCGCTCGGTGCTCACCTGCGCACCGAGCTGGTCGGTGACGACGAGGTGGCGGAGGAGTTCACCGCGGCCTCGGTCGGCACGGACGAGCCGATCGCGATCGTCGGCATGGCCTGCCGCTTCCCCGGTGGCGTCCGGTCGCCGGAGGACCTGTGGCGGCTGGTCGACAGCGGCACCGACGCCATCTCGTGGTTCCCGACGAACCGCGGCTGGGACGTCGAGGGCCTCTACGACCCGGACCCGGACGCGGTCGGCAAGACCTACACCCGCGAGGGCGGGTTCCTGCACGAGGCGGGCCAGTTCGACCCCGCGCTGTTCGGCATCTCGCCGCGCGAGGCGCTGGCGATGGACCCGCAGCAGCGGCTGATGCTGGAAACCTCCTGGGAGGCCGTCGAACGGGCGGGCATCGACGTGGCGTCGCTGCGCGGCAGCCGGACGGGTGTGTTCGCGGGCCTGATGTACCACGACTACGCCACCGGTCTCACCGAGATCCCGGAGGAGGTCAGCGGGTACGTCGGCACCGGCACGTCCGGCAGCGTCCTGTCCGGCCGCGTGTCCTACACGTTCGGCCTGGAAGGTCCGGCGGTCACGGTCGACACGGCGTGCTCGTCGTCGCTGGTGGCCCTGCACCTGGCGGTGCAGGCGCTGCGGTCCGGTGAGTGCTCTCTGGCGCTGGCCGGCGGCGCCACGGTGATGGCGACGCCCGAGACGTTCGTCGACTTCTCCCGCCAGCGCGGCCTGTCCGCCGACGGCCGCTCCAAGGCGTTCTCCGCATCCGCCGACGGCGTCGGCTGGGCCG